>CAZFTH010000058.1:0-8566 GCA_964521745.1 uncultured Peptostreptococcaceae bacterium | reverse complement strand
TGTGGAACTGCATACAATGCAGGACTGGTAGGTAGATACGCTATAGAAAAATTTGCTCAGATTCCAGTTGAGCCAGATATAGCATCAGAATTTAGATATAGAGAGCCATTTATTGATCAAAACACTCTACTAATCGTAATCAGCCAGTCTGGAGAAACTCTAGATACTCTAGCTGCTATAAGAGAAGCTAAAAGAAAAAGTGCTAGAATACTTTCTGTTACAAACGTTGTAGGCTCATCAGTAGCGAGAGAATCAGATGATGTATTCTATACTTGGGCAGGACCTGAGATTGCTGTTGCATCTACTAAAGCATACACAACTCAAATGACAGCTCTTTACATGATAGCTCTAGATTTAGCTCTTACAAAAGGCACAATTACAGAAGAATTTTACTTTGATATGATAGAAAAAATGAAAGAGCTTCCAGCAAAGGTTGAAAAAATCCTTGAAAACTACGAAGATATCAAACAAGTTGCAAAAGAAATCAAAGATAAGCACAGCGCTTTCTACCTAGGAAGAGGTCTTGATTATCAAACAGCTATGGAAGGAGCTCTTAAGCTAAAAGAGATTTCATACATCCATACAGAAGCATTTGCAGCAGGAGAATTAAAGCATGGAACAATAGCTCTTATAGAAGAAGGCACTCCAGTAATCGCTATAGCTAGCCAAGAAAGACTATATGAAAAAATGCTTTCAAATATCCAAGAAGTAAAAGCTCGCGGAGCTTACGTAATAGCAATAGCTAATGAAAATAGAAAAGAAATCGAAGCTCAGGCTGATAGAGTAATCTATGTGCCAGAAGTAGATGATATACTAGCACCAGTTCTTACAGCAGTTCCAACTCAGCTGATTGCTTACTATACATCACTTATAAAAGGCAACGATGTAGATAAGCCAAGAAACCTTGCAAAATCAGTAACGGTTGAGTAATTAATATTTAAATATAAAATAGTTATCGTTTTGTAAAAAAATTAAATTGTTTTTAATAAATATGAGTCTTTTTAAAAGACTAAGTCAAATGAAAAAAGTTAAACTGAAATCACTCCTTATGGTAAAATTTACCTAAGGGGTGATTTTTATGGCTAAGAGAAAAATAACTCAACATATAAGGAAAAATTAAAGAATGTTACGTAAGTGGAATCAAATACAAACCTTGACTTTTGACTCAAGCGAAACATTCTATAGGAGATCGTCTAAAAGTAAAGGAATTAAAATAGATAGGCAGCACGATTTCTTATCTGATTTGGGAAAATTACTTATACTTATTGGAGCATTCAGTCATTATTATTGAGATAAGTAAGCAATATCCACTACTTCATATAGAAAAGACTTTATTAATAGCAGACGAATTAGGTGAAAAAGTATACTAGTAACGCAGAAATAGAAGAATATATAGTGGTGACAACAGATTTTTAATCACTCTAAATGATGGTAAAGAGATAACAGAGACGGTAAATATAATGGTGGATTGCTAAACAAGAGAGTTTTAGATAAATTTGAAATATAAAGAAGATTTTAGGGCATGAGAGATATTGATTGGTGAATTTTTATGGAAAATAAAGTAAATATAATAACAGATAAGAGTATTGAAGACATTTATTTCTATAAAAACTTAAGAGTTATTTGTTCTTTAAATGATATAGACATCAGTAAGCTAAACGACTTGATATATGGAGTATCTAGACGATTAATATAATCACATATATCTGAAAGAAGACTTGATAAAAACCTACGAGAGCTGTAGATTGTGGAGATATATTGAGAATAATAGAATTCACTAAATTATCTGATATAATAATAAAAGAGGAGCTTTAAGTGTTAATAACGATATTGAGATTGTTAGAATTAAGAACCTAATATTGTTAAAATAGAAAATATTATTTATTACTTATCATAGATTAAGGACATAAATTTGAAAGGCTATGAGATTGTATGACCATTAGAAGGTATGTAAAAGGAAGGATAAGCATGGGTAATAGAAAAGAAAATAACTTAATTGAGATAAAAAGAGAAGGAAAATCGATTTTATGTTGTTGCTTCAAGCTAATAGATGCTTAATTAGAAGTGGATGTAGAGTAAATTATTAACGTGAGTAGTGAAGGAACGCGGAATATGGAACTAGATTTAATAGTCTTATTTTTCAGTTAGCATATTTTATTATTAAAAAAATCGTAAAGAATTATATATTTTTAATAAAAAGGAGGACATAAATTGAAAGAATCTATAGCATTTAGACCAAGAGCAAGATTAATGTCTCAATTAGGGGAGCAGCTAATAAAAGATGAAAATATTGCAGTTTTAGAATTAATAAAAAACGCTTATGATGCTGATGCAAAAGAAGTTAAAGTGACTATGCTAAATTTAGAAGATTCATTAACAGGTACTATTATTATTGAGGATAATGGAGAAGGAATGTCTCTAGATATAGTAAAAAATTATTGGATGGAGCCAGGAACTGATAATAAAGAAAAAAAGTTACATGATATGATAAAAAATGATATACGTAGCAAATTAAATAGATTGCCAATGGGAGAAAAAGGGATAGGTAGGTTTGGTGTACATAAGTTAGGAAATAAAATCACTTTAATAACTCGCTCTGAAGGTGAAAATGAAGTTTATTTGCAAATTGATTGGTCAATATTTAATTCGAGCAAATACTTAGAAGATGTACCTATTGAGGTGATAGAACGAAAACCTACGCAAAAATTTATACATAATAGTGCTACTGGCACTAAGATAATTATTGAAAAACTAAAGACTTATTGGACTAGAGGAAAAGTAAGAGAACTATATCGATCAATCAACTCTTTAAACTCACCATTTAAAGCACTTGATTCATTTAATATTAGCCTTGATATTGATAAAGAAGGATGGTTAAAGGGATTAATAGGATATGATGACATTAAAGATTATGCGTTATTTAAAGCTAACATGATATTATCAGGTGATAAGATAAAAAGTTATGAATATTATTTCACGCCTTGGAAATCTATGAAAAAACTTGATGAAAGATATAATCCAATTGATGAAATTGATATGGTAGAAGAAGTTAGAGTTGAAACAGAGAAAGGGAAAACAAGAAAAGAACTTATTCCTATAAATTTAGATAGTTATAAGATAGGGGATATTGAAATAGAGTTATTAAGTTTTGATTTAGATTCATCTATATTAAAAATGGAAGTAACAGATATAAAAGGACTAAAAGAATATCTAAAAACTAATGGAGGAATATTTGTTTATCGTGATAATATTAGGATATATTCATCTGGAGAAAATGATTGGTTAGGATTAGGGTTAAGTCGCGTTAATGCTCCAGGAGATAAAATAAGTAATAATTTAGTATTAGGAAGTGTTAACATAAAACGCAATACAAGCTCAGACTTAAAAGAGAAAACAAATAGAGAAGGTTTTATTGAAGATGAAGCATATGATATATTTAAGAAAGCAGTTAATTTTGGAGTGGGAAAATTTGAGAGAGATCGTGCACAAGACAAACAGCTTATAAGAAAATATTATGGAAATACATCAAAATCTGAGCCTGTAATAGCAGAAGTATACGTACTTAAAGAAAAAGTAGAAAAGAAGATTTTTGATGAAAATTTAAAGAAGGAAATATTCGGTTGTTTGAATAATATTGAAAGAGATTATAAGCATATTACTGAGGTTTATCAGAAAAGTTCAAGTGCTGGATTAAGCATGAGTGTAGTTTTACATGAAATTGATAAGATTATTTCTGAACTTGAGTATGCTATTGTTGCAGAGCGCGCATCAGAACATGTACAACTTTTAGTAAAGCGACTAGGCACCTTAACGGATGGATATGCTTCTGTTGTTAAATCTAAAGCTATAAGCTATTTTGATGTAAAAAAAATGATAAATCAATCGTTATTTATGGTAGATTTTAGATTAGCGGCACATGAGGTGACAATTGATAAACAGTATATAGATAGAAAAGAGAATTTTAAAGTAAAAGGTAATGAAAGCCTTATTGCAAGTATTATAATTAACATTATAGATAACGCAATATGGTGGCTTCATTATGCTAAAGTACCTAATAAAAAAATCTATTTTGATATTACACGTGATATTCCAGGGTACATAAGCATAATCATCGCTGATAATGGAAAAGGTTTTACGATACCAACAGATATTGTAACGAGGCCATTTATAACAGATAAACCAGGGGGTATGGGCTTAGGACTTCATTTAGCTAGTGAACTAATGAAACAGCATGGAGGAGAACTTTTTTTTCCAGAGTTTAATGATTTACAATTACCAGATATGTATGAGCAAGGAGCAATAATAGCTCTTTCATTTAAGGAGGAATAAATGGCATATGGATATTTTTAACAAAGTATTTGTAATAGATGATAGATATGAAGAAGCACTTCCTATTATTCAAACATTAGCAACTAAAGGCATTTCATCAATATATTGGAATGGGCATACAGATACTAAGCCAGAATATCCTTTAAAAGGAATCAGACTAGTATTTCTAGATATGCGTTTTTCATTTGTTGTTGATTCACGTAGTATAATTACATATCTATTTACATTATTAAAAAATGCTATTAGTGATGATAATGGCCCCTACATATTATGTATATGGAGCAAACATGATAATGAATATTTAGAAGAATTTAAGAAAGAGCTGATAGAACAGCTAAGAGTTCCACAACCATACTTAATCATCAATATGGAAAAGAATAAATTCATAAAAGTTATTACCCAAAATAATAGAATATATGATGAAATAGCAAGTGGTTTAGACTTCCAA
This sequence comes from uncultured Peptostreptococcaceae bacterium, assembly GCA_964521745.1. GTDB lineage: Bacteria > Bacillota > Clostridia > Peptostreptococcales > Filifactoraceae > Acetoanaerobium. Next base: position 3,789 of record CAZFTH010000058.1, on the reverse strand, counting down.
GATAAAATCGAAGTTAAAAAAGAGATACTTGGAATATTACAAAATATAGGAATAGATGAGACTATAGAAACAATTGAATTAGAAGAAAATATCATTAAAGAATTAACATTTCATATGGATGAAAAATTGAAAGAAATTAATTCTCTGTCAATTCTACTAATATGGGAAAAAATTGTAAATTTATCTGCAAATAATTTAGTCAATGATATTGCACGCTTCTCTGAATTTGATGGGACTTGGGATAATAATATTAAAGCTTTAATTCAACATTTAGCTATAGCTAATGCAGGTAAATCTTTAGAAATTACAGCTAGAGAGTATATCATAAATGCTTTATCAGCTTTGAATTATATGCTAACAGATGAATTACTAAATCAGTTAATAGAATGGCAAATAGATGAGGAAAAGTTTGATTTTATAAGTAATCCAGCTATAATTAAAAATGTAGATGGCGATATATTTTCAATTTCAAAATCTGATAATGGTAAGAAATTTATTATTAAAAAAGGGACTAATGACCATAAGGTTTTTAAACATATAGGCGAAATAGAAAATTATGAAGATTCAGATAAAAACATATGTGGAGAGTTATATAGTAGATATTCAAATCTTTTCGGGAACAGTAATTTTAAGTTGTTATGTGAACGAGTTACCTCAAGTGTTACTAAGAAACCAGGAGGTATATATAAAGTTGAAAATCCTACTCTATTGCAAGAATTGACTAATTCCATATTTAAAAATAAAGAAAATATAAATAGTGATTTAGTAAAATTAGATATCTCTTCTTCTTGTGATTATGCTCAAAATAAACTTAAAAGAGTACGTGTATTATTAGGTATTATGATTGAAGACTTGTATTTTGCTGATATTAATGATACTGATGATATATATTGTACGCCAGAGTTAAATATAAATGGTAAAACTATTAAAATAGCATTTAATTTTCATTATATTACTAATGAAAGTAAAAATAATTTAATAGAGTCGGATAAGCTTTTCTCGTTTAGAGAATTACTATTAACAGAAATAAAGCATAAACTTTCTTCATATATATCAAGAGTAGGAATTATAAATTTATAGCCAAAAGCTTCCAAAGAAAGAAGGAAACTTTTGGTGGTTATTTGACTTATTAATTAATTTATTATAATGATATTTACACTTGCTAACTAACCTAGTATGCTTAATATAAAGATAATGCTATAAATATAGGAGGTGAGGAATATGAATTTTTTAGATTTATTTGCAGGGGCAGGAGGGCTTTCAGAGGGATTTTTAAGAGCAGGATTTGAACCCATAGCACATATTGAACTAGATATAAATGCATGTAAAACTTTAAGAACGAGATCCATATATCATTATCTTAAGCAGAATGATATGATGTATTTATATAGAAAATATCAAAAAACATATAATAAAAGTGATGATGTAAGAGATAAAGAAATGGAAAAACTTTTATCTCATATTCCTCAAGGTAAATTAGAACCTATAATGAATATAGGAATTTCAGAAAAAACATTACCATATATATTTGATGAAATTGATACTAGGCTAAAGAGTATAGAGAATGAAGGAATTGACTTAATAATAGGGGGCCCCCCATGTCAAGCATATTCATTGGTTGGAAGAGCAAGAGATGAAAATAGTATGGAAGATGACCCAAGAAATTATTTGTATAAATTATATATAAGGTTCTTAACAAAGTATCAGCCTAAGGCATTTGTTTTTGAAAATGTACCTGGGATACTAACCGCTTTTAAAGGGAATCTATTCAAAAACCTTCAGGCATATATGAAGAGAGTAGGATATAATATTGAAGCTCGTAAAATAGATGCTAGAGATTTTGGTGTGCTACAAAGTAGAAAAAGAATAATTATTATTGGATGGAGAAAGGACTTAGAATTTTTGTATCCAACATTGGAAATTAGCAATATTGACTATACTGTAAATGATATACTTAATGATCTTCCAAAGATTTGTGCTGGAGAAGTATACACTAAATTTAATTACAAGTGTGAGCCTAATAAATATCTTTTAGATACTAAATTAAGGAATGAAGATGATATAATTACCCATCATATCGCAAGGCCACATAATGAAAGAGATTTAGAAATTTATAAGATAGTAGTGAATAAGTGGAATAATGAAAAAACAAGAATTAAATATACAGATTTACCTGAATCGTTGAGGACACATAATAATTTGAGTTCCTTTCTTGATAGGTTTAAAATTGTTGCTGGAGATGAAAAATACTCACATACAGTGGTTGCACATATTTCTAAAGATGGACATCACTATATTCATCCTGATATTATACAAAATAGATCTATTACTGTTAGAGAAGCGGCAAGAATTCAATCATTTCCAGATGATTATTTTTTTGAAGGCTCAAGAACTTCGAATTTTGTGCAAATAGGAAATGCTGTGCCACCTTTAATGGCGGAAGAAATTGCTAATTGGTTTAAAGAGAGGCTAGAACAATTATAAAATGATCTAACTTTTTTACAAAATTATAGGTTTAAAATATAATGAATTAAGTTTTTTAAACAAATTTTTTCCAAAATTTAGCTCTCGTTTCTATAAAAAATCAAAGTTGGAATAGATTGTTTTAGTGAAACTTTTTTATAAATCTATAATAATCAAATTCTATCTATGAGATTAATTTCATGATAGGATTTTTTTTATGATAAAATTAAGTATGAACGTTTATACATAAGAATATAAGACATAGGAGGAAGTAATTTTGGAAGCGAGAAAATTATTAGATATACTATTGGTGGCTGAAAGATTAAAGGATACGACTCGTCATTGCTATACGGCAAAGGGAAGGCATGAGAGTGTTGCTGAGCATAGCTGGATGATGACTGTGATGGCTTTTTTTATGAGAGATGAGTTTCCTGATGTAGATATGGATAAGGTTATGAGGATGTGCGTCATCCATGATTTAGGGGAGTGCTTTACTGGAGATATTCCAACTTTTGAAAAAAATGAAGCCCATGAGCAGAAGGAAGAAGATTTACTATATGGCTGGGTAGATTCTTTGCCAGAAAAATATGCAATAGAAATGAGAGAGCTTTATGAGGAAATGTCAGAGAGAAAAACTCCTGAAGCCAAAATTTATAAAGCTATAGATGGCTTAGAGGCAGTGATTCAGCATAATATCTCTGACATATCCACATGGATTCCTAAGGAATATGACTTAAATCTGACTTATGCACAGGACAAGGTTGAGTTTTCTGAGTACTTAAAAGATCTAAGACAGCTTGTCCGTGAAGATACTTTAAAGAAAATAGATGAAGCGAAATAATCGTCAGCTTCTAGTCTATATTATAAACGAGACTATCAATGAAAATCTTGTGATTTATAGTCAAATCTAGTGGTTCGTAGCTATAATTTCCCTCGGTTCCTTTGATTAATCTAAGCTTTGGTCTAAGCGGCAGTCCTTTTATTACCTCGTCGACTACTGCTATATCACCTGTGCTTAGTTTAACTAAGGAGCCTGGTGGATAAGGATTGATTTTTTTAGTAAATACTGAAACTACGTTACTGTCAAATAATCTCCCTGAACCAGCCATGAGATATTCTATGGCTTCGTGAGGGGTAGTTGCTCTGCGGTAAGGCTTATCTGAGGTCATAGCATCATATACATCAGTTATACCAACGATTTGTGAAACTGTATTTATTTCTTCACCAGATATTCTAAGAGGATAGCCTGTTCCATCTAGCTTTTCATGATGCTGAAGTGTAGCTTGCTTTACATAGGCATTTAGAAAATGTTTATCCTTTAAAAAT
>CAZFTH010000057.1:0-8909 GCA_964521745.1 uncultured Peptostreptococcaceae bacterium | reverse complement strand
AGAAAACATGCTAACAGGGGCTATTCGTTCCTTATTTGCAGTAGCGGAATCTTATCCAGAATTAAAAGCAAATACAAACTTTCTACAGCTTCAGGCAGAGTTAAGTGATACAGAAAGCAAAATTGCTTTTTCTCGCCAATTTTACAATGATACAGTTCAAAAGTTTAATACAAAGATTGAAGTATTTCCAAATAATTTATTAGCTGGAATGATGGGCTTTTCACATGCTGATTATTTTACTCTTCAAGATGAACCTCAAGCTAGGGAAACTGTTAAGGTGGAATTTTAAAAAAAGGAGTTAGGCTATGGATAAAAGTGATTTTTCATACAAGCTAAAAATCAATAAAAAACTAATTATTTTAGTTGCAATATTAACCATTATATTTATACCAAATCAGGTATTTGCAGATAGAAGTCTTACCATGAATAGTCTTTATATTGATGCCCAGCTCTTGCCAAATGCTTCGATGAGAGTGACAGAAAAAATAACCGTGGAATTTAATGAGCAGTGGAATGGATTTTATGTCAAAATTCCAGAAGGAACTACGCCTATTGTAGATGTGTCAGTCAGTGAAAGTGGCCAGCCCTATACCTATAATCCAAGCACTGAATATGGTCCACCAGGAACCTTCCTCACTAAAAAAGAAGGAAGTGACATCCTCATAGACTGGAGCATAGATGCCTACGACCAGACGAGAACCTTTGAACTTTCCTATACTGTAGTAAATGCTGTAAAAATTCACAATGACGTTGCAGAGCTATATAGAAAATTTGTAGGTGATGCAAATGGCAATAAAATAAACGATGTGCAGGTTAATCTTAGCCTTCCATCTGGTGCAGAAAGCTATATCCAAGGTCAAGATATTAGGATTTGGGGACATGGCCCATTAGATGGAGTTGTAGAATTTACTCAAAATAATGGAGTGACTTGGAAAACTAGCAATCTATCTCCCTACACCTTTGTAGAGGGAAGAGTGGTAATGCCTACAGCACTTTTTTCTGACGCCCCTAGAGAAGCCTACACAAACCAAATGGCCTTAGGGAGTATATTATCAGAAGAGCAAGCAAATGCAGACAAAGCCAATAAAGAAAGACAAAAGGCTAGATTCGAGCTAGGAGGAGCTGCAGGAATACTAGCAGCTGCTATAGGAGCGCTGATATATTTATGGGGAAGGTTTGGAAGAAAATATAAATCGAATTTTGAAGGTGACTACTATAGAGACCTTCCAGCGGACTATAGCCCAGCTGAGCTAAGTATACTTTGGAATTACAAAAAAATGAAGCCAGAGGATATAACAGCGACTATTTTGGACCTAGCCAGAAGAAAATTTCTATACCTAGAAGAAGATAAAGTAGAAGTAAAAAAACTCATAGGAACCAAGGAAGTCACAACCTACAAGCTTACATTTATGCCTGACCCTGAGCCTGGAAGCTTTAAGAATCCAGAAGATGCTGTACTCAAAAGGCATGAGCAAAAATTGCTTGACTACCTAAAAAACGATATAGGAGGAAGGCAACCCTTTATTCATCTTACAGAAATAGAGGATTATGCTAAAAAATATGGAGAAGAGTTCTATAAATTCTGGCAAAGCTGGACAGAGGATATAGAGATTTCTACAGCAAAATATAGTTTCTTTGATGAAAACAAAGCCTTATATAAATATTCTGCAATCGGTGGAATTTTGCTAATTGCACTTGGTATTTTTACTACCTTTAAAATGCTTGCGATTGGGATAGCTCTAGTGATATCAGGGCTTATGATATTGCTAGTACCTCAGCTATTTAGAAGACGCTCTCCAAATGGTCAGGATGACTATGTAAAGTGGAAAGCATTTAAAAAATTTCTAGAGCATTTTTCTGAAATGCAAAGACATGAAATCCCAAGCCTTATAATTTGGGAGCACTACCTTGTGTATGCAGTCACTTTAGGGGTTGCAAAGGAAGTAATAAAACAACTAGAACTGGTATTTCCTAATATGACAGATGGAGACTATCGCTTTGGATACGGCTGGATGAATTACTCATTCTACGGAAGCTTTAGAGCATTTAACGATTCATTTGATATGGTAGGAAATTCAATAGACAAAGCATTTTCATCAGCCCAAAAAGCTGTCAGCAAATCATCCTCAGGAGGAGGCTCAGGAGGAGGCTTCTCAGGTGGTGGTGGAGGCGGTGGTGGTGGCGGAAGCTACGGTGGCCGTTAAAAAGGGGAGATTGTATATGGATATAGAAATTAAATTAGGCTATGATTCTCCTAAGGAAGTGCTAGCACTGTTTTCTGAGTATATGGAGATGCTAATAGCAGGGGATAGCACATTCAAAAAATATTTGGAAATTCAAAATTACGAGGATGAAATTAAAGACCTTGAGAAAAAATATGGACTACCCAGAGCAAGACTATACCTTGCATATGTAGATGGTAAAGTGGCTGGTTGTATAGCTCTAAAGGAGCTAGACAGCGAAACCTGCGAAGTCAAAAGGCTCTATGTTAGACCTGAATTTAGAGGACTGAAGCTTGGAAATTTATTAATCCAGAAAATTATTGATGATGCAAAAGAAATAGGCTACAAAGCAATGCTATTAGACACGCTTCCGTTTTTAAAAAGTGCAATTGTGCTTTATAAAAATTTCGGATTTTATGAAATACCTAGCTACAATAATAATCCTATGGACACGTTGATTTATATGAAGCTAGATCTGTATTGATTGTGAAAAACTAGGGAGGAGACATTCTGATATATTTATTTCTAATGCAAAGCTTTTAAATATAGATTTAGAAAAACTGACTCATATAGCTTTATCTCACGGTCACAACGACCACACGAGAGGCCTTGTATATCTTAAGGAGGAATACCTCAGTATTTAGCTCAGACAAAATCCTAGGTGTAATAGGTGGATTTCATATGTTTGACTGCGATGAAAGATTAGACTTTACTATTGATTACTTAAAATTCAAGGAGGACTTATATGATAAAAAAACTTTTAATTTTCATGACTTTATTAACTACTCTTTTAGCATCTACAGCACTATCTTTTGCTTCATCACACCACTACTATACTAGCCAAAAATTTAGTAATGGAAAAACAGCAAAATACGTTTTACTTAATCTAAACGCAAATGAAATCAGTCCAGCTATGGGACTAGCAAATAATAAAGTATTAGCTGCGGATAGCCTTCAAAACATAGTAAATACTAGGACAATCCAAGATAAAAAAGCTTTTGCAGCAGTAAATGGTACATATTTTAGCGCTTATAATGGTATTCCCATTCCATATGGAACTATAATAGATAATGGGAAATTGATTCACATAGGTAACTATGGTTCTGTTTTGGGAATAACAAAAGATAAAAAAATAGTAATTGATAATCTTAATATAGAAATAACTGGAAGTATTGATGGAGTAGAAAATCAGTACTATACTTGGGGTATTAACCATCCTCGTACAGAAACTGATGCGATTATGATATTTACTCCTGAATTTGCAGAAATGACTCAAATGCCAGATGCTAAAAATGTAGTAATTAGAAATGGAAAAGTAGTTGAGAAAAATCCAGGAAATACAGTAATTCCAAAAGATGGATTTGTTATTTCTTTTAATCCAGATATGCATTACTTGATGGAAAGGTTTAATATAGCTTCAACTGTAGACTATACTCCAGAATTTCGCTCTACTAGAGCAAATGCAATGGAGGAAGATCATGCTATATGGAAAAATGTAGTATATGCAGTAGGAGCAGGTCCTAGCCTTATAATAAACAACACTATAACAGCTGATGGAACTAAAGAAGGCTTTACAGAGCCTAAAATAAACACCCAAAGAGCTCAAAGAAGTTTTATAGGATTTAGAGAAGACGGCAGATTAGTAATGGGAACTGTAGCAAATGCTTCGATTACAGAACTATCTCAAATTTGCAAAGAATTAAATCTGAAAAGTGCTATGAACTTAGATGGTGGAGCTTCTTCAGCTCTACTGTATAATGGTTCTTATAAAACTAGTCCAGGAAGAAATATAAATAATGCTTTGATTTTTATGCAGTAAAACTAAACTGAACTTAATTAATATGGATTAACAATAGAAGCAAGTGTAAAATACATCACATCTAGATTATAAAATTTTGAAATGATACAATAAAAACCAATAACGGTAATATAATAAGAAGTTTTTATTTTTGGATAAAGAAAAAATAGGACGATTGATTTTTATAATTAGAAAATTGCATATTGTTTTTTTGTGTTGACTGTTGACAATGGATAGGTTATTCTAATTTAGACAAAAATATTCGGACATGATAGAATAAATTAAATTAATTTGGAGGTTTATCATGTCTTATATAAATAAGAAATATTCTGTCAATTATGGAATTTTCAAGGTTCATATTTTTTATTTGTGTGAATTTTAAGTTATAAAGTTTTTAGTTTAAAAGTTAGTTAAATACTTTAGTACATTATTTTAGAGGGGAAATATTTTAAGTATGATATTTAGTACAAATAATATTGAAAAAATCAGTTATATTTTTTTTGGAATTATTACCACTTTTATAAATATAACTATATTTTTTTTATGTTTAAAAATTTTAAATTTAAATTATATGCTATCAAATTTATTAGCTTTTATAATATCGGTATTTTTTTCATTTATAAGTAATAGAATTTGGGTGTTTAAGTCAGTAGGTTCTTGTATAAATCAATTTATAAAATTTTTTTTAATGAGAGTTTTTTCTGGTGTAATAGATATGATTTTGATTTTAATTTTTTTAGAATATTTAAATCAGGATGAATTATTTTCAAAAATATTAGTAAATCTTACAATTATATTAATAAATTATATTTTTAGTAAATATTTAATTTTTAACAAAGGAGAAACTATATGAATAATTCAGGGTTAATATCTGTTGTGGTACCATGTTATAATGAAAAAGAAAGTATAGAACTATTTTATAGTAAAATAATTGAAACGATGAAGCAGTTAGGTGGGGTTGATAAAGAAATTTTGTTTGTTGATGATGGTTCTAAAGATGATACTCTTGAAATTATAAAAAAATTATCTAAAATAGATAAATCTGTTAATTATATTTCATTTTCAAGAAATTTTGGGAAAGAAGCTGCTATTTATGCTGGCTTGAAGGAAACATCTGGAGATTATGTAGTTATAATGGATGTTGACCTTCAAGATCCTCCAGAATTAATACCAACGATGTACAAATTGATTTGTGATCAAGAATACGATGTAATAGCTACTAGAAGAGTAAATAGAGAAGGTGAACCACCAATCAGATCTTTTTTTGCTAGGATGTTTTATAAAATTATGAACAAAGTATCTGATGTAGAGTTAGTTGACGGAGCTAGAGATTTTAGAATGATGAAAAGACAAGTTGTAAATGCCATTTTATCTCTAAATGAGTATAATAGATTTTCTAAAGGTATTTTCGGATGGGTAGGATTTAAAACAAAATGGTTAGAATATGAAAATATTGAGAGAACCACAGGAGAAACAAAGTGGTCATTTTATAAATTGTTTTTATATTCGTTAGAAGGAATTTCAGCTTTTTCAACTATACCTTTGTATATATCATCTGCTATTGGATTATTATTTTTTATTATATCATTTTTTATGATTTTGTTTATTGTAACTAAGACAATTATATATGGAGATCCTGTTTCAGGGTGGCCTTCAACAATTGTAATAATTTTTTTAATCGGAGGAATTCAATTGCTTAGTATTGGAATTCTTGGTTTTTATTTATCTAAAACATATTTGGAAACTAAAAAAAGACCACTATTTATTGTGAAAGAAATGAAAAAAGCAATGAGTGCTGAACGTAGGAGTTGATAGTAAATGGTAAAAGAAAAAAGAAATTTATATTTTTTTTTGTTTTTTTTAGTAATAGTTATATTAGCTCATATAGTTAGTCTTTCAAAAAATAATTTTACATTCATATTAAATTCAGATATGAATGCTCAGCTAGTACCATTTTATATGGATGGATGGGAAAAATTTAGCAAAGGAGAATTATACAGTATTCATTGGAATTGGAATGATTTTCTTGGAAATGATTATCCGGGAGCAACAATTTATTATTATCTTTTTAATCCATATTTTATTTTGAGTTTATTATTTTCTAATTATGATATTTATTTTGTAATGACATCTTTAAATATTTTAAAACTTACTGTTGCTGGTATATTATTTTATTATTATCTTAAAAGTTTAAAATTTAGTAAATATGTCTCCTTGATTGGGGGAATAATATATATTTTTAGTGGACCTTTAATTGTTAATTATAGTTATTATTTTTTTGTTGATTTATTATCTTTCTTTCCTTTATTTTTAATTGGATTAGAAAAAATATTAGAAGAAGATAATATTCTTACTTATATTTTGGGATTGGTCCTCTGCGTAATAACAAATTATTATTTTACCTATTTTTTGGTTTGGTTTACGCCCATTTACTTTATATCTAGATTATATTTGAAGTATGATTTTCTAGAAAAAAAAACAATGTTAGAAAATGATAAAAACTCTATTTTAGTTAGTAATATTTGGTTAAAAAAAATTAGCAGATTAATTATAGGTACTATTATTGGAGGGGGATTAACTTTTTTTGTAACGATACCTTCTTTTAATCATATTATAAAAAATCCTCGCATTGGGACGATGAATAATGAGTTATTTTTTGATTTTAAAATTCTAATAAATAATATTATAGCTATTATTTATAGTTTCTTCTTTAGTCCACAAAATGTAGTTCATAATATTATCTTGAGGCATAGTTTAGAATATCTTCAATCCATGACATACTTCACAAGTTTAATTTTTAATTTCACAATGTTTCAGGCAGTTATAGTACTTAAAGATGATAAAAAAAAGAGAAATGTTGTATTTGTATTAATAGGATTATTTTTATTGATTAATAGTTCGCCTTTATTTTTGAGTGTGTTAAGCCATTTTTCTAACATTACTTTTAGGTGGAGTTTTATCTTAGTTACAGGAATTATAATTTTATTGTCTTATATTTTAGAAAATTTAGAAAAATTCGACATAAAGATATTAAAATATAATGTTTGTTTTACTTTAAGTATATTTGCGTCAGGAATAGTTTTAAGATATTTATCTTTATTTTATAGCGATAGAATTCGAATTCTTAGCATTATAAGAACAGATATGGATCTAGAATCTTTTAATAAATACCTTATATTTAATGTATTGATTCAATTTCTAATTTTAATAGTAATATCAATTTATTTAAAAATACTTAAGCCAAAGAAACTAATCAATAAAAGAATCATTTATTTATGTATTTTGTTCTTTGTGTCTTTAGATGGAATCATTAGATTTAATTCATTTTATAGTATGGCAGTTCACAATGTAGAAGAACTTCAATACTTTAATGAAATACATAGTGAAGTAGAGGAATTAACAGAAAAATATTATGAGAAAGATAAACTTAATAGGATTTCCATAGGTTATGTGAGTGGTTATGGAGATTATATTGATTCTAATATAGGTTTTAGAAATAATCTAATGACATTAAGTACTTATAATTCATTGTACAATTCTAATACCAACAATTTGTATAGTATGCTTTATCAAGTCAATGAGAATTACTATTCTGATTTTTGGAGAAAACAAATAAGTATAAGCAAATATAACAGCCCTTTATTATCTGTAAAATATTATTTAGGAAACATTAATACTAAACTACCTAGTGGTTATGAATTAATTAACAAAAATAATGAATTAGGATTATTTGAGAATCAGAATTTTATAGAGCTTGGATTTCAGCAGATTTATTATATGAAAGAAGACGAATACTATAAATTACCTTGGTTTGCAAGAGATTATGCGTTACTAAAATCTGTTATAATTCATAGTAGTTTAGAAAAAAAGCTTGGAGAAATAGGTATGGAGGAAATAACTGCAGATCATATAACAAAAGAATTGAATTATGAAATATGTGAAATAGATGAAAGCGGAGGATGTTATTTTTCACAAAATGGAGAACTCTATTATCCAGTAACCGAAGGGGTATACATTCATTCTAATAACATTAATCTATATAGAAATATTCCATCGAACTATTTTCCAACATATAATTCTGCGAAAATAAACGCTGGAGATCAGATTCAAATTCAAACAGATTCCCCTAAAAAAGAATTAGAAATAGTATTTTTGCCTGATAAAAAAAATCTAAGCATAAGAGAACTTCTTAGCTTTAGCTCAAAACCATATAATATAAAGTTAGATAAAGATACTATAAATTTTTCATATATGAATCATGATATTAGACAAGATTTTATAGTTTTATCAATTCCATATAGTGATAATTGGAGGGTGAATATTAATAATAAAAATGCGAAATTGATAAGAATTAATGGAGGGTTATCAGGTATAATTATTGATTCTGAAGGCATATCGGAGGTTAAGTTAGAATATGTTGCAGAAAGTTACAATGAAGCAAAAAAAGTTTCTTTTTATCTTGCCATACTAATTATTTTAATATCACTAATAATCAAATACAAAAATAGAAACTAAAAAATTTGGATTCAAAGTTTGCGTCAAGAGAACGAAGTATAACGGTTAAGCTTTTTCTGGCTTTTAACTCCTGCTACTTAAATTATATATGAAAACGCTAGGACAATTACATGTATTCTGCGTGGCAAGGTTTGTCATGGTTGTTCTTTTTGATTCTACAAATTCGAAATTCTACACTTTATTTTAATTATGATAGAAAGATTGCATATGGAAGAAAACTCTTAGTATTATGCTGAGAGTTTTTTGCTTTTAAGAAAGATATTCTAGGGTAAATGTTAATATACGGGAAGATTAATTAGGTAGCTTAAAATAGAGAAAGGAGGCACCTCTAGAAATCCCATCATCCCGAAGGTCCAGATTATCCCCAGAAAGAC
>CAZFTH010000056.1:0-8967 GCA_964521745.1 uncultured Peptostreptococcaceae bacterium | reverse complement strand
GGTGTATGAAGCACCTTTTCCAAAAGTCTGAAGGCTTCCTTCAGACTTTTTCTTTTACCATTTTACACCAAATAAGTCTAATATTTTAATCTGTCAATTAAATTTTCAGATTATATTAATGCATTATTATTCATTGTTTTTTAACATTATTTACTATTTATGCATTTCTATTGAGGGGGATATTAAGTATGGAACAATTATGGAAAGATACTGCTAGATTTCACGGTCATCAGTGTCCAGGTTTAGCAATTGGATTTAAAGCAGCACTTGCAGCTAGAGAATATTTTGAAATAAGTAGCACTGATGACGAAGATTTAGTTTGTATTTCAGAAAACGACGCCTGTGGAATTGATGCTATTCAGTACTTACTAAAATGTACAGTAGGCAAGGGAAATCTCCTTATAAAAATGAGAGGAAAATCTGCCTACAACTTCTTTGATCGCACTAAAAATCGTTCAATTAGATTAGTATTAAAAGATTTAAGCAGAGATATGTCAAGAGAAGAAATGCAAGACTATTTACTCAGTAGAGATAGCAAAGAATTATTTGATTACACTCAAGTTAGACACCAAATACCAGAAAGAGCTAGAATATTCAATAATGTAAACTGTAGTGATTGCGGTGAAAAATTAGCAGAGCATTTTGCACGAATCCAAGATAATAAGCCAGTATGTATAGATTGCTTTACTGAATATAAAAGATTTGATTAAAAAAGCTGGGAAAAATTTCCCCAGCTTTTTTTTGTAAACACATAAAGTTTTCCCTACTGTCAACTATTTTAAGTTACCCAGTACCTAGGTTTAATATTATAAAAGAGGATTAAGACTTTCTTTTTTTTCACTTACTGGAGTAGCTTTTTTAGAATTAACAAATTCTATCACTTTATCTGAAACGCTATCCATACAAGCATGGATTTCAGTTTCGTACATCACATGAGATGACATATTTGCAACCTTTGAAGACATTGGAAGTTCTCCTAGTAGTTTAATGTCTAGTCTCTTTAGGTATGATTCAATATCATTTTTTTCAAAAAGCTCTATTTTCTTATTACAATCTGGACAGAGTACATAGCTCATATTTTGAACTAGCCCTAAGATAGGTACATTCATTTTTTTAGCCATATTTATAGATTTTGCAACTATCATAGATACCATATCGTGAGGCGTAGATACTACCACTGCTCCAGTAAGAGGTATAGACTGCATAACAGTAAGTGATACATCTCCAGTTCCTGGAGGCATATCTATAAGTAAATAGTCTAATTCTCCCCAGTAAACATCAGTCCAAAACTGCTTTACAGTTCCAGAAATTATAGGCCCTCTCCAAAGCACTGGGCTTTCTTCATCATCTACTAAATAATTAAGTGACATGGTTGCTATATTTTCAGATGACATCACAGGCATTGCCCCATACTCTGTAGATAATGCCTGACCATCCTTTATCCCAAATAGTCTAGGAATACTAGGTCCTGTTACATCTGCATCGAGTACCCCTACTTTGTAACCTAACTTAGTGAGTTTTTTTGCAAGTAGTGCAGTTACTGTAGATTTTCCTACTCCACCTTTTCCACTCATAACAGCAATTACATTTTTTACTTGATTGTGTGCATTGTTTTCTACCATACATGAAGCTGAATCTTGAGTACAGCCAGAAGCTGACGGACATGTGTTGCATGATGACATTTATACCACCTATACCTTTCATTATATATGTTATTTTTTTATAACCTCTTCTTGAGTCTTGACATCTCCCCTGCACCATTTTCTACAGACATCTATTTTTTTAGTACAAAGAACTTCAGCTGTCCCACATACAGGACAAATTTCCTTATCTTCTAACTTACTTATTTTATAAGTTTGTTTGCATTTATCACAATAAAACTCACATCTTGCAGAAATATAATTTCCGCCCCCAATCTTTATAGCTTTACCCTGGGTTAAGCTCATGGCAACTTTTTTTCTAGCGCTATCAATTATATTTTGGAAAGTTTGCCTAGATACATTCATTCTAGAAGCACATTCCTCTTGATTTAACCCTTCTATATCCTTAAGTCTCATAGCCTCTAATTCTTCCATCATTATATCTATCTGCTCTAGCTTACACGAAGGTACGCCCATGGGGACAAAATAAGTAGAGTCAGGAAAAAATTCCACCCTTCTATATATCTTAGGTCTTGGCAAATCAATCTACTCCTTACTAGATACACATAAAAAATTATGCATTTAATATTTTCTTGCAATCACTACAAATCCCTTTAAATGTAAAAACTGAATCGTAAATCAATAAGTTATTTTCTTCTATTAACCTATTAAGTTTAAGATATTCATGATACAACTTATTGTCTTCTATATCAATTATTTTTCCACAATTAGTACATTTAAAATGAATATGTATAGGTTTTTTACCGAAAATCTTCATTTCATAATAGGGCTTGCCTTCCACATTTATTTCTGTTATTATTCCTAAATTTTTAAATGAATCTAAATTTCTATAGATAGTCGCTATCCCTATATTATCTACTTTCAGCTCGTCATGAATCTCTTTTATTGTCATATGTTTATCAGATGATAGTAAGGCTTCGAGTATTAATTGTTTTTGTATAGTAAATTTTAAATTAGCTCTTTCTATTATGTTTTTAATTTTGTGTATTTCATTGGTCCAGTCTAGACCATCTTTGTTACTATTAATATTAGTCATGGATAAACCTCCATATTAGTTATTGGCATTTGCTAATTACATTTTATGATTTATATTAACTACTGTCAAATAATTTTTAAAAAGTAAGTTTAAATTTAATATTTAACATATTGACTTATTTCGAATCGAATGTTATTATATTTATATATTCAAATATTACGTTTTATATAGGAGGAAATATTAATATGAAAAAAGTAAAAGTATTCACTAGCCAAACTTGTCCGCACTGTCCCCCAGTTAAAAACTATCTAAGAGAACACAATATAGAGTTTGAAGATTTAGATATCAACGCAGACATGGAAGCTAGAAAAGAATTAATTCAAAGAAGAATCATGTCAGTTCCTACAGTTATCATCGATGACACAGAGGTTATTGTTGGTTTTGACAAAGAAAAAATCGACTCAATCTTAGGACTATAATATTAATAAAGCATCTGCAAATTGCAGATGCTTTATTTTTGTAAATACAATATAATCTCTATTTTCTACTTAGAATTTATATTACTATAAGAATTTATATCCTTTTTATTTTTGATAGCTGTTTATTAGAGAGCCAGCTAAAAGTATTTCTTTTTCAGGCTTAGTAAGGTCATTTAGCTCAAGTAACACTTTTTCTTTTTTATCCTTTCCTATACAAAGAGCTTCAAATTTTGTTTTTCCTGATATAAGAGCCTCTTTTATCCCCTCTATCAAGATAATATCTCCTACTTCAAAGTTTGGAGTTTCTCCTTTTGCTAAAGTAAACGGAAGCATCCCCCAGTTTATAAGATTGCTTCTATAACGCTTTGTCGCATATTCTACCGATATATTCGCAAGTCCTCCTAGCACTCTTTGGCAAGATGCCGCTTGCTCTCTAGCTGAACCATCTCCAGGCTTCAAAGCAAAAATGCAGCTTCCAAAATTTGTTTTGCTCAGAAAATCTGCTTTCTCATCCTTATTTATGTTTTTTGCATCCATAACCTTATCCACTAATATTTTTAACTCTTCACGAAGATTCATATATCCAGCTTCAAGCTCTAAGTCAAAGCTCTTAGAAGCTTTAGCTCTATCTACATATCCAGGGTCTTTTCTAGATAAAGTAAACTCGGCTAGCTTTAAAGGATTCGATCTATATGAAGAGGTTTCTCCAGATGGAATAAGCTCATCAGTCGTAGTAACGCTGTCTAAAATTACACTATCAATTTTTAGCATGATATTTTCACTTAGGCTCTTCATCTTAGGCCAATCTTTGATATTAGGTCCAAATCGAAGGTCTTCATTTTTGTTAGGTTTAGAAAATCCGAAGTACACTCTATTATTATAAATCGCATCATCAAATTCATATTTTGGAATGTAATCGTCAAAATCAATATCAGTAGCAGGAGTCAGATAGCCCTTGTTTGCAGATGTAGCTGCAATTGACAAGGCATCCATAAGTGCCACACTAGAAATCTGTCCATCAGACGGTTTAGACCCTTCTCTGCTAGGAAAATTTCTAGTTGTATGTCTGATGCTTAATGTGTTGTTGCCCGGAACATCTCCCGCTCCAAAACACGGCCCACAAAAAGCAGTTTTTATATTTGCCCCAGCTTGCATAAGGGTAGGTATTACACCATTTTTAATCAAACTCATATAAATAGGCTGACTAGCAGGATAGACACTTATATTGTAGTAATCATCTCCCACGAAGCTTCCTTTTATAATATTAGCGGCATTTACTATATTTTCGTAGCTTCCGCCTGCACACCCTGCAATTATTCCTTGATCCACTTTAATTTTTCCATCTACTATTTTATCAACTAGATTAAGTTTTAAAGCAGAGTCTTCTAGCTGAAGATTTGCTTCTTTTTCAGCTATGCTAAGCACATCATATGGATTTGCGATTAAATCCTCCATACTGTATACATTGCTAGGGTGAAAAGGCAATGCTATCATAGGCTTTATCTTGCTTAAATCTATTTTTATTATACTGTCATAATAGGCAATTGATTTAGGCTCCATTTCTTTATATGCTTCAGGTCTTTTATGAATTTCATAATACTCCTTAACCTTATCATCAGTCATCCAAATCGATGAAAGACAAGTGGTTTCAGTAGTCATTACATCTATACCACTTCTAAAGTCTACAGATAAATCAAAAATTCCAGGGCCTATAAATTCAAGCACCTTGTTTTTTACAATACCCTTTGAAAATACTTCCTTAATAAGCGAAAGAGCTACGTCTTGAGGTCCTACCCCTTTTATAGGCTTATTTTCAAGATAAATACCTACTACCTTTGGATATGCTATATCATAAGTTTTCCCAAGAATCTGCTTCACAAGCTCTGGCCCACCTTCACCTATAGCTAGTGTCCCAAGAGCTCCATATCTAGTATGACTGTCAGAACCTAAAATCATACTGCCAGATTTTGCCATCATTTCTCTCATATATTGATGGATTACCGCCTGGTGTGCAGGTACATAGATTCCTCCATATTTTTTTGCCGCTGAGAGTCCAAAAATATGGTCATCTTCGTTTATTGTTCCCCCTACTGCACATAAGCTGTTGTGACAATTTGTAAGTACATATGGTATAGGAAATTTTTCTAAGGCACTTGCTCTAGCCGTTTGAATTATTCCCACATAAGTTATATCATGAGAAGCTAAAGCATCAAATTTAAGTCTTAGGCCTTTCACGTTATCACTAACGTTATGAGCCTCAAGAATTGAATATGCCATAGTATTTTTTATCATTTCATCTTTGCTTACTATACCTTCACCATGGGCAGTTAAAAAATTACTTACTCTATCAGATGAGAAATCCTCTGCCATGCAAACAATCTCTCTACCTTTATAAATATATCCACCATCTGCAAAAACTTTTACCATATATTAGACCCTCCCAATCTCAATTTAGAACATATTATACGGTAAATGCAGTTTTGAATCAATATAATTTCGTTTTTATATATTTAATATAATTTTTATAACTAAAAATTAAGGTTTTTTGACTTTTAGGAAACGTATTCTTGCAATTATATATCTTTTTTATTCATTTTATTGTTTTTAGTAGCAATTATTATATTATTCGGTTAGATTATTAATTATAATCTCTAATTATTTTTCCTTACGATTTTCTATTTGTTCTTATGGGTTTCTATTTTTTCGATTATTTTAAGAGGTGGTCCATCCACCATATAGATGTAATCAGAAAAACTAAGAGCTTCTTGCATATCGTGAGTTACGAAGACAATATATGAGTTTTCTTTTATATCCGATTCTAGCAAGTAATTTATAAGCTCAGTTTTTAATTTAAAATCTAGCCCTTTAAATGGCTCATCTAAAATAAATACCTCTCCCCTATAAGAAAGCGCTCTTGCAAAGCTCACTCTTCTTTGCATTCCTCCAGATAGCTCACTTGGATAAGCATTAATAAATTTCCCTAAGCCAACTATATTTAGGTATTTTTCTGCAATTTGTTTTGCTTCTTCATCGCAGTACCTGTCCCTTAGCACAAACAATACATTTTCTAAAGCTGTAGCCCAAGGAAGTAGCCTGTCTTCTTGAAACACATATGAGAATTTTTTATTATCAAGGTTGAGTTTCTCGCCTAACTCAATCTTATTTATACCAGTAAGAGCATTTAAAAGAGTTGTTTTTCCACAGCCTGAAGCTCCAAATATGCAGTGAACTTTACCTTTTTCAAGAGAGATAGAAAAATTCTCTAGTACTTTTAGATTCCCGTAGCTTATATTGATGTTATTAAGAGCTATCATAACCTTTCACAGAACTTAGTCGCAGGAAGCCCACCTTTTTAGGGGTGGGAGGAATGCGACAGCTCCATTACGCTCCTTTCTATAGTATATTTATATCCATCAAATCTTTGGACTATTTGACAGTATTTGTGATTAATCCCCTGTACTCTTCCTTTAATCAAGTTAATATTGAAACTTCCTGTACTTCTACATGCAACGCTGCCATTTAAAGTCCCTTTGTTTTTTCCTTTTGGAACTATAGCTTTAATCATATCTCCACTTTGAAAACCAAAGAAATATTTTTGTCTTGGCAGATATGCTTTAGGAAACCCATACTTATTTAGTGTAGTCCTGCTGTAATTACCTCTTCCAAGTGCCTTGATATATAAAACATTATCTGTTTTAAATATGATTTCATCAGGAGTAGACTTTCCTATGCAAATTGCGTCATAGTGATGGTCCTTAGGCAGCTTTAAATTAATTCTATTCATCTTAGTTCTTGCTCCTGTCCCGCACTCTACTTCAAGTCCAGTATTAGATAATAATTCGTAGACTTTCCACCTAGTAGCATTAAGTATTGCACAATCTTTTAAGGATTTCTTAACTTGCTTTTGAATGTTTGGATACCCAAATTCTTCTGCAGTTTGATTTCCTTTTTTTTGATTACAAGTACGACAAGATATGCAAAGATTATCTACCCTGTTACTTCCACCTCTTGATTTAGGGATGATGTGTTCAACTTCTAAAGGAGTATTTTGCTTGCCGCAGTAAGAACACTTTCTGCCAAACTTTTCTAACAGATACTCCCTAATTTCATACCCTTGTAAAGTTCCTTGCTGATACTCTATCCCGCTTATTTCAGCATTTTTCATTAACTGAGTATCAAATTTAACATTTTCATATGAGATATGAGTAATAGGTATTAATTTTTCAAGTTTATTTACCCATGAATATATATTGTCAACCCTGCTTTGCAAAGATGGTGGAATCCAGCCTTCTTTACGCTTTCTGTTGTTAAATCTAGGCTTTCTATACCTTAATTTGTTACGCCTAAATCTCCTGTGGGCTCTTTTAGTGTCTAGTTTTTCTTTAATATTGGTCCTGTGCTCTATTTGTCCCAGCCATATAACTTCTTTACTATTTTTTAGTATGGCAAGTCCAGTACATCTTGAGCCATAATCAATTTTAAGCCTATACTGATGCTTATTTATCTCTTTGACCCGCTTATTTAAAATAATAGTAAACGGATATTTTTTAAAAATTTTAGCCTTGCTTGTTCTCAGTAATTTTCTAGCCCTTGCTGGATGACAAGAATCCAGAGGATTTTTGTTTGTATCTAGTACAAATACCATTATGGATTTCTCCTTTCTCGTTAGTAAACTAACGGTAACAGTCCCTTCGCCAATGATATAACTGCTTTTTGCAAGTAGCACACTATTCCTACCAATTAGAATTGTTTAATACTACTCGATAGAGCCTATAACTAAGGAAGCATTCTAGGGTATCATGACAGAAATATCGTAGTTCTCTAAGAACTTAGGCTGGTCATAATAGGCTTTTACAAGCCCATGCCTTTAGGCATGTGGTTTATGACTTCCCATTTTTTTCTTCATAAGGCTTACAAAGAAAACCTCAAAGATATAGCTAAGACCTATCACAGTGATAGTCCAAGCAAATAACCCTGATATATCAAGGTATGCCTTTGCTGCATATAGATTTCCTCCTATGGAATATCTCGGATTACTGAGCACCTCTGCTGCAACAGTCACCTTCCACCCTAGCCCTAGTGCCTGCACAGAGCTAGATACAAAATAAGGTTTTAATGAAGGAAGATATATTTTCTTTATGATTTGTTTTTTACTTACATCATATATATGTGCCATTTCAAGCAGTTTTTTATCTACATTTCTTATTCCTGCAACAGTATTTGTCCACACTAGAGGAAAACACATCAAAAAACAAATGAATATAGGTGAGTTTGTGGATGAAAACCAAATCAATGCCAGTATTATAAAGGACATAACAGGCGTAGATTTAATAGCAACCATAGCTGGATTCAATATTTCATAGACCAAATCATTCATTCCAGAGATTATTCCAACTGATATACCTAAGATTATAGACAAGATAACTCCTAGACCTACTCTATATACTGAATACATTATAGAAGTCCAAAATGCCTTTTCAGCTCCAAGCTCTGTCAATCTTGAAAACACTTGAAAAGGGGCAGGGAGATATAAATCCCTACCCACTATGATATAGCCTATCTGCCACACCATTATCCAAAATCCTATAATTAATATAGTCTTTATATAGCTTTTAGTTTTGATAGTAGAATCCATCATCAGCTAATTTTCCTCCAATGGACTTAGGTTCAAAATCGAACAGTATCTGATAGTAAGAAGCAAGAGAATCCTTTGCATCCACTCCTTCAATATATACTATATTAGAATAAGGAATAGCTTTTAGAGCAACTGCTGCATTTGGCAGGATTTTATGCTTTTCCATCTAGGTTGCTGCTTTTTCTGACTCTTTATTTACAAAATCTACAGAATCTT
>CAZFTH010000055.1:0-9265 GCA_964521745.1 uncultured Peptostreptococcaceae bacterium | reverse complement strand
AGCGCTATTTACGTCATAGTATTATGACGTAAATAGCGCTCTTTTAATTTTACTATTTCTTCTTAAAGGAGGCAAATTTAAATGAAATCTGTACTTAAAATTAGAATGAGTGCACATGACGCTCATTATGGTGGAGGCCTAGTAGATGGGGCTAGAATGCTTCAACTATTTGGAGATGTTGCAACAGAATTATTAATAATGAATGATGGTGATGAAGGACTTTTTAAAGCGTATGACATGGTTGAATTTATGGCTCCTGTATATGCTGGGGACTACATAGAAGTAGAAGGTAGTATTACCGAACAGGGAAACTCATCCAGAAAAATGGTTTTTGAAGCAAGAAAAGTTATAGTACCAAGAACTGATATAAATGATTCAGCATGTGATGTACTAGAAACTCCGATTGTAGTATGCCGTGCTAGTGGTACTTGTGTAGTTCCTAAGGATAAACAAAGAAAGTAGGGATATAACATGGAAAAGTTAATTATCACAGCTGCAATTTGTGGAGCGGAAGTTACAAAAGAACATAACCCGAATGTACCATATACAGTGGAAGAAATAGTAAGGGAAGCAAAATCAGCTTATGATGCTGGGGCAAGTATTATCCACCTTCATGTAAGAGAGGACGATGGGACACCAACTCAATCAAAAGAAAGATTTAAAACGTGTATGGATGCAATTAAAAAAGTTTGTCCAGATGCAATAATTCAACCTTCAACTGGTGGAGCTGTTGGGATGACAGATGAAGAAAGACTTCAGCCTGTATTTTTAAAACCGGAAATGGCATCTTTAGACTGCGGAACATGTAATTTTGGTGGAGATGAAATATTTGTAAATACCGAAAATATGATTATAAATTTTTCTAAAAATATGATTGAAAATGGTGTGAAGCCTGAATGCGAAGTTTTTGATAAAAGTATGATCGATATGGCAATAAGACTTGCAAAAAAAGGCTATATTCAAACTCCTATGCACTTTAATTTCGTTATGGGAGTTAATGGTGGAATTAGTGCTACACCTAGAGATTTAGTATTTCTTATAGGTAGTATTCCGTGTGAATCATCATTTACAGTATCTGCAATGGGAAAAAATCAATTCCCAATGGCAGCAATGGCAATAATTACTGGAGGTCATGTAAGAGTTGGTTTTGAAGATAACGTTTATATTGAAAAAGGAGTTCCAGCTAAAAGCAATGGTGAATTAGTTAAAAAAGTTGTAAGATTAGCTAAAGAATTTGGAAGACCGGTTGCTACTCCAAGAGAAGCTAGAGAAATATTAGGAATTTTAAAATAAAAAATATCAAAAATATTTTAAATATTTTTAAAATATAATTAAATATTATTATACAATAATGGAGGGATTTGCAATGAAAGGCTGTAAATATGGAACACATCGTGTAATTCAACCAAAAGGATCATTACCACAACCAGCGCTAAAAATTTCAAATGATATGAATATTTTTAGTAATGAGATTTTAATTGATGTACAAGCGCTTAACGTTGACTCTGCAAGCTTTACACAAATTGAAGAAGAGGCTAATCACGATACAAAAAAGATTGCTGAAAAAATACTTGAAATTGTTGGAGAAAGAGGGAAAATGCAAAATCCTGTTACTGGCTCAGGAGGAATGTTGATTGGAACTATCGAGAAGATTGGTGAAGATTTAGAAGGCAAGATTGATTTAAAAGTCGGAGATAAAATAGCTACATTGGTATCGCTTTCATTAACTCCACTTCAAATAGATGAAATAATTGATATTAAACCCGATATAGATAGGGTAGAAATAAAAGGTAAAGCTATTTTATTTGAAAGCGGTATATATGCAAAACTACCAACTGATATGAGTGAAACTCTAGCTCTTGCAGCTTTAGATGTAGCGGGAGCACCTGCTCAAACTGCTAAACTTGTTAAACCGGGAGATTCTGTTTTAATTCTTGGAGCAGCCGGCAAATCAGGGATGATGTGCTGTTATGAAGCTAAGAAAAGAGTAGGTCCAACTGGTAGAGTTGTTGGTCTTGTAAGAAATGAAAAGAGTAAGGCTAAATTACTTGAAATGGGAATAGTTGATGAAGTTATAATAGCAAGTGCTCAACTTCCTGTTGAAGTTTTAGAAAACAGTTTAGCTGCAAATAATGGAAACGAATATGACATATCTATTAACTGTGTAAATGTTGAAAATACTGAAATGTCCTCTATTCTTCCGATTAGAAATGGCGGGACAGTATATTTCTTCTCTATGGCAACAAGCTTTACTAAAGCAGCTTTGGGTGCTGAAGGTGTTGGAAAAGACGTAGATATGATAATAGGAAACGGTTACACAAAAGGACATGCTGAAATAACCCTTCAAATTCTTAGAGAATCAGAAATAGTTAGAACTACATTTGAAAAAATGTATCTATAATTTGTTAACGTAATGATTTTTATTTAATAATAAGGAGGTCTTGCTATGAGTTTAAGAGATAAGTTTTTTTCAGAAGTTAGCCAAGAAGATTGGAATGATTGGAAATGGCAAGTAAGAAATAGAATTGAAACCGTAGAAGAACTTAAAAAATATATTCCACTTACAAAAGAGGAAGAAGAAGGTGTAAAAAGATGTCTTGAGACACTAAGAATGGCTATTACACCTTATTACTTATCATTAATTGATGTTGAAAACCCAAATGATCCTGTAAGAAAACAAGCGGTACCTTTATCCTTAGAGTTGCATAGAGCTGATTCAGATCAAGAAGATCCACTTCATGAAGATGGTGACTCGCCAGTACCAGGACTTACTCATAGATATCCTGACAGAGTACTACTTTTAATGACTGATCAATGTTCTATGTACTGCAGACACTGTACTAGAAGAAGATTTGCAGGACAAACTGACTCTGCGGTTGATACTAAACAAATTGATGCGGCTATTGAATATATTAAAAATACTCCTCAAGTAAGAGATGTATTGTTGTCAGGCGGAGATGCACTACTTATTTCGGATGATAAACTTGAATATACAATAAAAAGATTAAGGGAAATTCCTCATGTTGATGTTATACGTATAGGTTCAAGAGTTCCAGTTGTAATGCCTCAAAGAATAACACCAGAACTAGTTTCTATGCTAAAAAAATATCATCCAATATGGTTAAATACACATTTTAATCACCCTAATGAAATTACTGAAGAATCGAAAAGAGCATGTGAATTGCTTGCTGATGCTGGAATTCCTTTAGGAAACCAAAGCGTACTATTAGCTGGGGTAAATGATTGTGTTCATGTTATGAAAAAGTTAGTTAATGATTTAGTAAAGATTAGAGTTAGACCCTATTATATCTATCAATGTGATCTTTCAGTTGGGATTGAACATTTTAGAACTCCAGTTGCAAAGGGGATAGAAATAATTGAAGGATTAAGAGGTCATACTTCAGGATACTGCGTTCCTACATTTGTTGTCGATGCACCTGGAGGTGGAGGAAAAACTCCAGTTATGCCAAATTATGTTATATCTCAGAATCATAACAAAGTTATTTTACGTAACTTTGAAGGTGTAATTACAACTTATGATGAGCCAGATCATTATTCATTCCATTGTGATTGTGATGTATGTACTGGAAAAGTAAATGTTCATAAAGTCGGTGTTGCTGGACTTTTAAATGGTGAAGCAGCTACACTTGAACCAGAAGGTTTAGAAAGAAAGCAAAGAGGACAGCACTAAACATGTCAAAAGTAACTTGTAACTCTCGCTCAACAGCAATAATTGGTATGGATAAAAATGTGGGCAAGACTACTGTATTAAATTATATTATTAGTAAGACTGAGGGCAATAATGTCCTTGGTCTTACTTCGATTGGTAGAGATGGAGAATCTGTAGATAGAGTTACTCATACTCCAAAACCTAGAATATATGTAAGTAGAGGTACAATACTTGCTACAGCTAAACAATGCATGTTTCAATCAGATATTACTAAAGAAATATTAGAATCTACATCAATAAAGACTCCTTTAGGAAATATAGTTTTTATTAGGTCATTAAGTGATGGATATATTGATTTAGCAGGGCCATCTACAACATCTCAAATGAGAGAAATTGTTAGTAAGTTAAAAAAATATAAAGTAGATGAAATTTATGTAGATGGAGCTATATCTAGAATGACACAGTGTTCTCCTTCTATTGTTGACTCAGCGGTGTTATGTACAGGAGCTGTACTTGGAAGAAGTATTGAAATGGTTGTAAATAAAACTAATCATGTTGTAAGAATGTTACTTTTACAGAAACATGAAATGAGTGATTACTTAGAAAAAATTGAGATACCAGCTGAATATAGGGTTGTTTTTGTTTTGATAGATGGTAGTTTAAAATTTTTAGAAGCTCAGACTTCTATGGAAGTTGCTGAAAAAATAGCTGATTATTTAGAATACAAAATTAGTATAATATACATTAGAGGTGTATTGTCGGAAGATATATCAAAAAAAATATTATCAAATAAACCAAAAAAGTCCAGGATTGACTTAGTGGTAGAAGATGGTACTAAAATTTTTTTGTCAGCCGATATCTATGCTCAAATGAAAAGACATTTACTTAATATTTATGTTTTAAACCCTATTAATTTGAAGGAACTTTATTATAATCCTACATCGCCTAGTGGAACTAAATTGGATGATATTGATTTTAAATTAGCTTTGCAAGAAAGTACCGGACTTAAAGCAATTAATGTACTTGGGAGAAAGAATTATGAATAAGCTTAAAAAAGATGAAATAAGAGATATAGGCTTAAATTATGTATTTTCACAAATGAAAATATTAACTTCTATGGGTAGAAATAAAATAAAAAATCTAGAAATATTTGGAAAAGATAATGAAGATAAACTGCTTATAGAATTTAACAATATATCTTATTGTTTAGATAATATTATAAATAATAGAGAACTATATTCTAGATTAGCATCGATATTAAGTAAAATAAAAGATATTTCAGGAACTATAAAAAATATAAAAAGTAAGCGTACTCTAGATATAGTTGAACTTTATGAAGTAAAATTATATTCTTATTATGTAAATTCATTAATAAAAAATTTACATAATAATAATATAAGAATTATAAATTTTGAATTAATATATTTAGAAGAAGTATACAGATTGCTAGATCCAGATGGATTAAAGTTACCTACATTTATGATTTATGATGATTATTGTGAAAATCTTAGTGAAATTAGGAAAAATAAAAAAAAATTAGAGCAAGAAATTAGAAATGAAACAAATAGTGATTTAATTGAAAAAATCTTATCTAAAAGAAGAAAATTGGTATTTGAAGAAGAAGTACGTGAACAAGAAATTAGAAAAGAATTAACTTTAAAAATTTTTAAATTTGTAGATTTTTTAGAAATAAATTTAAATTTAATTACTTATTTAGACATACTAATTGCAAAGGCTAAATTATCTAAAGAATATAATTGTACTAGTCCTCAAATAAATGATAACAATGAGATTCAATTGGATAATATAACTAATCCTTATTTTGATAGTATATTAAAAGAAAAGGACAGTAGTTATGTTCCAATAGGATTGGTATTGAAAAGTGGTTCTACTGTTATTACAGGAGCTAATATGGGTGGAAAGTCATTAACCTTGAAAACAATTATTCTTAATGTAACATTGGCACAATTAGGTTTTTTTGTTTTTGCTGATTACGTTAGCCTTCCTGTGCTTGATTATATTTATATGATTATGGATGATATGCAATCGGTTGATAATGGACTAAGTAGTTTTGGTTCTGAAATTAAAGCTTTAGATGAAGCTATTGAATTGTCAGAAAAAGATAGAGGACTTATTATAATGGATGAGCTTGCCAGGGGGACAAATCCACAAGAAGGAACTGCTATTGTTAATGCGGTTATAAGATTTTTAAACAAAAAAGATACATTTTCGGTTATAAGTACTCATTATGACAATATAGACTTAGATGGAGTAGTTCAATATAGAGTTAAAGGATTAAAAAATGTTGATTTTGATAAATTGACAGATGTTGATATTAATGAAACGAAAAATGCCCATATATTACTTCAAGGGTTAATGGATTATAGATTAGAAAAATGTGAAGATGAAGGCGTACCAAAAGATGCACTAAATATTTGTAAATTTTTAGGTTTAAATAAAGAGCTTTTTTCGATTATTAAAAAGTATTATAAGGAGTGATATTTATGCAAAGTAAGTTAAATCTAGATGTCAATCTAGTAGAACAAGCTAGAGCAAAGGCAAAATCGATAGCGGTTGATACACAGGAGTTTATAGAAAAACATACAACTGTGACTGTAGAAAGAGCTGTATGTAGATTGTTAGGAATCGATGGAATAGATAGTGATGAAGTACCTTTTCCTAATATAGTAGTAGATCATATAAAAGAAAATAATGGTTTGAATCTTGGAGCAGCAAT
Source organism: uncultured Peptostreptococcaceae bacterium (assembly GCA_964521745.1). Taxonomy (GTDB): domain Bacteria; phylum Bacillota; class Clostridia; order Peptostreptococcales; family Filifactoraceae; genus Acetoanaerobium. The sequence continues at coordinate 2,858 of CAZFTH010000055.1, read as the reverse complement.
GTATATAGCTAATGCTGTTATAAATACAGGAAAGACACCTCAAGAAATAGCACAAGCAGTATCTGAAGGTGAAATAGATTTAATAAAACTGCCTATGAGGGACTTGTTTGAAGTAAAAACAAAAGCGCTATCTATGGCTAAAGAATCAGTTGATATTATAAAAAATAATAAAAGCATCAGAGAAGCAAGTTTTGAAAAGTTTGGTGACAAATCAGGACCCTTACTTTATGTAATTGTCGCGACTGGAAATATATATGAAGATATAACTCAAGCAGTTGCAGCTGTAAAACAAGGGGCAGATGTTATTGCAGTTATAAGGACTACTGGACAGTCATTGCTTGATTACGTTCCATATGGAGCAACTACAGAAGGTTTTGGTGGAACATTTGCTACACAAGAGAACTTTAGATTAATGAGAGAGGCTTTAGATAAAGCTGGAAATGAAGTTGGAAAATATATTAGACTTTGTAATTATTGTTCTGGTTTATGTATGCCAGAAATAGCTGCTATGGGAGCAGTGGAAAGACTAGATATAATGCTTAATGATGCATTATATGGAATTTTATTTAGAGATATTAATATGCAAAGAACTATGATAGATCAAAATTTCTCAAGAATTATAAATGGTTTTGCAGGAGTAATAATTAATACTGGAGAAGATAATTATTTAACAACTGCAGATGCATTTGAAGAAGCCCATACTGTACTAGCCTCTCAATTTATTAATGAGCAATTTGCCTTGTTGGCTGGACTTCCAGAAGAACAAATGGGATTAGGACATGCTTTTGAAATGGATCCAGAACTTAAAAATGGTTTTCTTTATGAATTATCGCAAGCTCAAATGGCAAGAGAAATTTTTCCAAAAGCCCCATTAAAATATATGCCACCTACAAAATTTATGACTGGTAATATATTTAAAGGACATATTCAAGATGCTTTGTTCAATATGGTTAGTATTATGACAAATCAAAGGATTCATTTACTCGGAATGTTAACCGAAGCTCTTCACACGCCTTTTATGTCAGATAGAGCACTCTCAATTGAAAATGCCCAATATATTTTTAATAATATGGAATCAATTTCTGAAGAAATTCAATTTAAAGAAAATGGATTAATTCAAAATAGAGCAGCACTTGTTTTAGAAAAAGCAAATGAAGTATTAGATGAAATTCAGCATTTAGGGTTATTTGATACTTTAGAAAAAGGAGTTTTTGGAGGCGTTAAAAGACCAAAAGATGGTGGAAAAGGATTAAATGGGGTAGTTAGCAAAGATGAAAATTATTATAACCCATTTGTAGAATTAATGCTTAATAAATAATTCATTGTATGGGAGGAAATTGAAATGAGCGCAGGTTTGTATTCTATGGAAAAAAAAGATTTTGATAAGGTTTTAGATTTAGAAAGAGTAAAGCCTTATGGTGACACTATGAATGATGGAAAAGTACAAATTAGTTTTACTTTACCATTAAAAAATGATGAACGTTCAGCTGAAGCAGCAAAGCAAATTGCACTTAAGATGGGTTTGGAAGAACCAAGTGTGGTTATGCAGCAAGCTTTAGATCAAGAATTTACTTTTTTTGTTGTATATGGTAACTTTGTTCAATTTGTAAATTATAATGAAATTCAAGTTGAAGCTGTGAATTCCGAAATATTATCTATGGAAGAAGCTGATGAATATATAAAAGAAAATATAGGCAGAAAAATAGTTGTCGTAGGAGCTAGTACTGGAACTGATGCTCATACTGTTGGAATTGATGCAGTTATGAATATGAAGGGTTATGCAGGACATTATGGATTAGAAAGATATGAAATGATAGATGCATACAACTTAGGAAGTCAAGTTGCCAATGAAGATTTTATTAAAAAAGCTGTTGAATTAAAAGCTGATGTGCTTCTTGTTTCTCAAACAGTTACACAAAAAAATGTACATATTCAAAATATGACACATTTAATTGAATTGCTAGAAGCGGAAGGCCTTAGAGATAGATTTATTCTTCTTTGTGGTGGACCTAGAATTAATAATGAAATAGCAAAAGAGTTAGGATATGATGCTGGTTTTGGCCCTGGGAAATTTGCGAGTGATGTTGCTACTTTTGCAGTAAAAACTCTTAATGATAAATTAAATAATTAATAAATTGGAATATAAACACAATCAAGAAAGAATAGTACAGTCTAACTGTACTATTCTTTCTTGATTGTGTTTTTTATGTTTATGAATTTCTATCATATAGACAATTTTTGTTATTTTAATGTATAATGAAAAGCTGTAGTTATATTATAATTTAAATTAATTGGGAGGAAGAAATGTCTATTGATTTTAGAAGGTTGCTAGATAAAGTTGAAAAACCAGGAAGATATATAGGAAAAGAACTAAATAGTGTAATGAAAAACACTGATGATATAGATGTAAGGTATGTTTTTGCATTTCCTGATTTATATGAAATAGGGATGAGCCATTTAGGAATGCATATTCTCTATGGTGTATTAAATAGTATAGATGGAGTTTGGTGTGAACGTGTATTTTCAGTAGCTACTGATATGGAAGAAAGGCTTAGAGCTAATAATTTACCTTTGTTTTCTTTAGAGTCAAGAACTCCACTTCATGAATTTGATTTCATAGGATTTACACTTCAGTATGAGCTTTCATATACAAATATACTAAATATTATGCAGCTAGGTAAAATTCCTCTTCGCTCTTCTGACAGAGACGAAAACTATCCAATCGTTATGATGGGGGGTCCATGCGCATATAATCCAGAACCTCTTGCTGATTTTGCTGACATGATTCTTCTTGGTGAAGGCGAAGAAATAATGCAGGAAATTATAATGCCTAAACTTGGGCTTACAATGGAAAGTGG
>CAZFTH010000054.1:0-9386 GCA_964521745.1 uncultured Peptostreptococcaceae bacterium | reverse complement strand
TATTTGAAAGTAAAAAGTGAATCACTTCAGGCTTTGAGTAATCAAAAAGTTTCGAATCCCAAGCAGGGTGATTTCCTCTAGCTCCTTCATGAAAAAATTGATAACTAGTTCCATCAAACTCATTTATTCCGTCATCAGTGTTTTTTACAACGTGAGAATGGACTATATCCATAAACACAGCTATATCCATACTGTGAGCGGTATCGATTAGAACCTTAAGCTCATCTGGAGTTCCAAACCACGACGAAACAGCAAAAAAATTAGAAACATGATAGCCAAAGGAAGCATAGTAAGGATGCTGCATGACAGCCATAAGTTGAACTGCATTATAGCCTTTTTCTTTTATCTTAGGTAAAACAATATTTGTAAACTCAGAAAAACTCCCTATAGCTTCCTTTTCCTGAGCCATACCTACATGAGCTTCATAAATAAGTAAATCTTGTTTTTTAGGGATTTTAAAAGACTGATTCATCCACTTGTAATCTTTTTCAGGACAGTAGATTTGACCTGAAAAACTGTGTGTATATGGATCTTGAATTACACGTTTAATATATAGTGGAATCTTATCATGACTTATATTATCTTTGGTAACTTTTACTTTTACTAAACACTCGTGCCATAGAGACTTTTTTCCATCAATGAAAATCTCCCAGTAACCATTACCTAAATGAGTAAGAGGGTGCGAACTTGGATTCCAGTTGTTAAACTCGCCTATAAGATATAGAGAATCAGCTCCAGAAGCCCATTCTCTATAGTACCATCCGTTATTTGACCTATGAAATCCAAAATAAAGATGGCCATTTGCAAAATCAGTAAAATTATCAGCATCCGATAGTAACTTTTTTCTATCTTTCTTGTATTTAGAAATCCTAGTTTTTATATGATCTTCATAAGGTTCTAGCCACGGATCAAATTCTACTAACTTGATTTTAGACTTAAGCTTTCTCTTAGTTTTCATAGCATTACTCCATTCTAAACTTTAATCTCTTCCAAAAAAATCTCCTATACCTATATTTCCAAGTAAACTGCCTTCATCTTTAGATTTTGAACCACCAGCACTACTAGCTGCATACATTCTATTAGCAAGTCTACTAAATGGTAGAGATTGGAGCCATACATGGCCTGGGCCTCTTAGTGTAGCCAAGAATAATCCCTCGCCACCAAATAAAGCACTTTTAACATTTCCAGCCATCTCAATATCATAACTCACATTGCTAGTCATTGCGACTAAACAACCAGTATCGAGCTTTAAAACATCACCTAAAGATAATTCTTTTTGGATAATAGTTCCACCTGCATGTAGAAAGCTAAGTCCATCACCTATTAACTTTTGCATTATAAAGCCTTCACCACCAAATAAGCCTGCGCCAACTTTTTTCTGAAAAGCTATCTCAACTCTTATACCTTTTGCGGCGCACAAAAATGCATCTTTTTGGCATATAATATCTCCAGAATATTCACTTAAATCTAAAGGAACGATTCTACCTGGATATGGAGCAGCAAATGCAACAGACTTTCTATCTGGAGCAGAATTAGTAAAGCTAGTCATAAATAAACTCTCGCCAGTAAGAACCCTTTTGCCAGCTCCTAGAACCTTACCCATGAGACCTTTACCTTCATCACTGCCAGAACCGTCACCAAAAATAGTTTCCATACGGATGCTTTGGTCCATATACATCATAGCGCCTGCTTCAGCTATTATAGTTTCGTTTTGGTCTAGCTGGATTTCTACAAACTGCATATCATCTCCATGAACCTTAAAATCTACCTCATGTGCTCTTTTCATAAAATAAAACCTCCTCATATGTGATATATGTATATTAACTCTAATAATATACCCAAGATAATCAAACCTCAACATACATACTGTAAAAAAACTAGTACAAATATATAGAAGCAATCAAAAGATTCGTTATAAGTAAATAATATGAATAAATATGTTTATCTTATACATTAAGAGATGTATAATTTAGGTATATAGACTTAATAAAAAAATAACAAAATCGTGAAAAAATTTTAAAAATATTTCTTAAGGACTAATATTGTCCATCCCTATGTATAAAATGAGAATATAAACTAATAAACTGGGGTGAGACTATGGGAAAAAATACAAGAAGAAATAAAATTACTAAAACAAGAACTATAGTAAATAAGAACATACTTCAGAAAAAAAATAATGAAATAGTGAATCTAAAAAATGAAATATCTAAACTTAAGAAATACTATTCAAAAGATAACTTAACAAATACGTTTAATAAATCTAATGGAATAAGAAGGTTACAGCTTGAATTAAATAGAACAATTACTCAAAATGCTCCAACAACTATAGCATTTATAGATGTAGATAATATGAAAGCAATAAATGACAACTTTGGGCACTGCTCAGGAGACAAGCTTTTATTTAGCCTTGGAAATGTAATAACAACAAACATTCGAAAGGATGATTTTGTATTTAGATTTGGGGGAGATGAGTTCGTAATAGTATTCCCTAATGCAGACAAAGAGCAGGCAAGCAAAATTATAAAAAGAATACAAGAAAGTATTTTAGCGATAAATCAAAAAGAAAAACTTCCATTTTATATCAGTATCAGCTATGGAATATCAGAATATAATGGAAACCCTAAAATAAAAATAAATGAATTTATAAAAAATGCAGACATTGAAATGTATCATAATAAAAATTTAAACAAAAGAAACATGAATCAAGAAAAAAATCTAGTTCTAAATTGATAAAAAAAATGGGATAGGTGATGACATGGGAAAAGTACATGATAGTTCTAAAAGCTTTAGGATACTAAGCATATATGAAAGACTAAATAAAGGTGAAATTATAAAGAAAGAACAGGTTTCAATAGAGTATGATGTAAATGAAAAAACTATTCAAAGAGACATAGAAGACCTAAGATGCTACATCCAAGAAAACCACTATGATCAAAAAGAGTGCACGATAAAGTACGATAGAGCATTAAAAGGCTACAAACTCATAAAATTCCAAAGAGAATGGCTGACAAACGAAGAAATAATGGCTGTATGTAAGATAATCTTAGAAAGTAGAGCATTTTGTAAAGATGAACTAGACCTAATAATAAAAAAACTTCTAGAACAAAGCCTACCAGAACATACAACTCATATAAATAAAATTATAAAAAACGAATAACTACAAAAACCTTCATGAAAAATTCGAAGTCCCACATGGTAAAAAATTTAAAGAAGGAGAATTTAGAAAAAGAGTGCAATTCATGTACTCAGGAGAACTAACTAGAGTAGAATTTGAATTCACTGGAGCATCAGTAGAAGCCATACTAGATAGACTCCCTACAGCAGAAATCATAAGCCAAGAAGGAAATAAATACACAATAAAAGCCGAGTCATTTGGAGATGGGATATACATGTGGCTAGGGGCGCATGGGGATAAGGTCAAGATAATTTAATTTTAGGAGATATATATAATGGATAAAAAAAGAAACCCTATTATGATTTATGAAGAATTGCAGCAGGAACTGAACAAGTCACTTAGAGGAATTAATAACTTATGAAACAAAAAATAATGATATTTTAAAATAAAAAGTCTAGAGGAAAAACTGGAATGGTCGGGGATATATAGACTAGAAACTCAAGTCCTACCTGGAAATGGAAAAATAGAAAGAACAGGTCTAGGCTCAGATAGGAATGACAAAATACCTCACACTTCCTACAGTGATAGCTATAGCATCTGCTGCACTAAACAAACCTACACTTAGTAGCCTAGCAGTACTGGGAGATATCAGTATCAGCGGAAGTATATTTAAGGTAGAAGAACTAGCAAACACCTTGCAAGTCTGCCTAGATAGTGGAGCAAAAAAAATCCTTCTACCTATTACCTCAGCAGTAGATATGGCAACAGTACCACCAGAGTTGATGGGAGCATTTAGCATTATATTTTATAACACACCTCAAGAGGCAGTTTTTAAGGCTCTAGGGGTAGAGTGATAAATTGCAACCGAAAGGTTGCTTTTTTACAAATATGAGCTCTTGTTAAAATATTATATATATTTTTTTATTTATATATATAAATTTGAAAAATTATGTTATTAATGTTAAACTATTGTTTAACACAATTTAATGGAGGTTTTCAAATGAGTTACAAGTTAAGAAATTATAAGGAGCCAAATTTTGGTGGAGATATGTTTAAAAATTCACCAAACGCAAAGTATGAAATGGTAGAAAAAGATGGGGTGGCTCCTGACGATTACCATGCTATGTCCATTTATCCTGAGTATTTTAAAGTTGATGGAAAGTGGGTTTTAGCAGAAGAAAGCAGAATGGACTGTGTTCCGGTGCTAAAGGATGATAATTCTATTGATATAGTTGAATTTAGAAGGTTAAAAGCTGGAGACAAAGTTATAGTAGGAAGAACAGAAGATGCAAGTGAAGGAATATATATGCATGAAGATTGCTTTGAAAGTCCTGAGCTATGTAAAAATGATACTTTTTGCTTTAGAGCGGGCAGATCAAGAGAAACGTCATACACAAAAGATTATGAAGAACTGTATGATTTGTTAAAGTATGAGAAAGACAATGGATATATTGTTTGGGTTTTAGGACCAGCTGTTGTTTTTTCCCAAGGAGCCAGAACAGCACTATCAAATCTTATTGATAATGGTTATGCTCATGCTTTTTTAGGTGGAAACGCAGTTGCTACTCATGACTTAGAAGCAAGCTTGTTCCAAACTGCTTTAGGACAACATATATATACTCAAATATCTGTCAAAGATGGTCATTATAATCACTTAGATCTTTTAAACAAAGCTAGAAAAGCAGGCTCTATAGAAGAACTAATCAAGCAAGAAAATATCAATGATGGGGTTATATATTCTTGTGTTAAAAATGATGTCCCTATAGTTTTGGGAGGTTCTATTAGAGATGATGGACCGCTTCCTATAGTTTTTTCAGATGTATATGATTTCCAAGATGAAATGAGAAAACATGTAAGTAAAGCGACTACTGTTATATGCTTAGCTACTCAGCTACATACTATAGCAGTTGGAAATATGACACCATCATTTAGAGTTCAAGGAGACACCATAAGACCAGTTAATTTTTACACTATTGATATTTCAGAGTTCGCAGTAAATAAGCTAAAAGATAGAGGCAGTCTAGAAGTTGTTACGATGGTTACAAATGTCCAAGATTTCTTGGAAAAATTAAATAGTAACCTGACTAAATAAGTTAATTGATTGTGATAACTTTATATATTTAATTTACAATATAGTGCATTTAGCAAATCATTAATTTTAGATAGTTTAAAATTTTGATTTTCTAAATGCACTTTTTTAGTTTTTTAGAATTAGATTAAGATGAACAAAATTAATAAGGAATTTTGAGTGTTATTAATTTAGGCTTTTTATAAGTCATCAATATTTATGATTTTTTCTTCTCCAGATATCATATCTTTAATTTTGACTATCTTATTTTTTACTTCATCCTCACCTACTATAATTACTTTTTGGATTTTTAAGTTATTTGCGTATTTCATTTTTTTCTTAAGTGAGGCATCATCAAAGTATATAGACGCTCTAGAGCCTTTAGCTAGTAGCTTATCAAGTATGATAGAGCAGTAATCCATAGTATCACCTAGAGGAAGTATAATGAAGTCATCGCTTCTATTTAGGTTATAGGTATCTATGAATCCTATTTCTTGGAGCACGAAAAATAATCTTGTTAGTCCGATTGATATTCCAACTCCAGGAAGAACAGTATCAGTATAGTTTTCAGCTAGGTTGTCATATCTTCCTCCAGAACATATAGAGCCATAGCTTTCATTTCCTATGAGTTTTGTTTCAAATACTGTACCAGTATAATAATCTAGACCTCTAATAATTTTTAAGTTTATGTCATACTCATTTTCCTCAACTTTTAAAATATCTAGCATTTTTACTACTCTAGCGATTTCATTTACACCCTCAGCATAGGTTTCATTTATATCAAACCCTTTAAGCTGATTTATAATTTGAGATGAATTACCATTTATACTCATAATTTTATTTATAAAACTGCTTTTTTCTTTTCCTATTAGCTTTTCTAATTCAGCTAGAAACTCATCTAATGGCATCTTATCGTATTTATCAATTAAGTTCATAGTTTCAAATATATTTTCTATTTGTAGATATTCAAATATTCCACTGAGTATTTTTCTATTGCTGATTTGGAATTTGTAGTTAGGAAGCTTAATTTCTTTGAAAGCTTGAGATGCTAGGCTAATTACCCAAGCATCATTGTCTATACTTAGCTTATCTTTGTTGATTACGTCAATATCTAGCTGATAAAATTCTCTATATCTTCCTCTTTGATTTCTTTCGCCGCGATAGACTTTTCCTAGCTGATATCTTTTGAATGGAAATTCTAATTCGTTTATGTGCTGTGCTACGTATCTGGCAAATGGAACAGTTAAATCAAATCTAAGAGCAAGGTCATTTTTTCCTTTTTGGAAAGCATATACTTGCTTTTCTGTCTCGCCTCCAGATTTTACTAATAGTACATCAGCTTTTTCTATTACTGGTGTATCAATAGGATAGCAGCCATTTTTTTCATATACCTTTAATATTTTTGTAGCGATATCATCAAATATTCTTTGCTCATTTGGGAGCAGTTCCATAAATCCTGGTAGTATAGACGGCTTAATAAAGTTTTTACTCATGTAAATTTCCCCCTTTTTTTATATTAAAAAAAGCTATGCGATTATATATCTCACATAGCTTATAATAAACCAACTTAATTTATTATCATCACTGGAGATATAGGTCCAAACAGATATAGACCTGTATCTACAGAAGTAGACCAAGCCTCTAGCGATGATGATGCAATTTATTTAATTGTGATAGGATTTGCTTTGTCATTTGAATTCTCCATTCAATGTTTTATGAATTTATCACACTATTTGAATAATTTCTACTAAATTTATTATATAATATAACAATAGGAAATAAAAATCAATATGAAATTATGAAAGTAGGAGATAAAATGCAAAGAGAAAAAGCTATAGAGCTATTAGAAAAACACGTTACTACGCCTCATATCATCAGGCATTGCTATGCAGTGGAGGCTGTTATGAGAAGGTTAGCTGAGAAACTAGAGCCAGAGAAAATTGATGACTGGGGGATAGCTGGGCTATTGCATGATTTAGACAATGATTTGGTAGACTGGGAAAATGATATGTCAGTTCATGGACCCAAAACTGTAGAAGTAATGAAGGTAGAGGGTATAGGAAATGAACAGATGTATAGAGCTATTTTGGCACATAACCCAGCAAATGGAAGCAAGATAGAAAGTACATTTGAAAGAGCAATGTACGCAGCTGATCCCATAACTGGATTTATCAATGCTATTGCACTAGTATATCCAGATAAAAAGATAAAAAGTGTAAAGGTTAAATCTATAGTAAAGCGCATGAAAGAAACTAGATTTGCAGCTGGAGCAAATAGAGAGGCAATGAAATCAATAGAGCTTCTCGATATTTCATTTGAAGAATTTGCAGAGCTTGCTTTGAATGCAATGTGTGAAATTGATACAGTACTTGAATTATAATCCGCTATTTTACTTACTTGCAACTGCCAGTTGACAAATTACAAAGTCTAATTGGTAGAGTGCAACTGCCCAAAATATTATTATTAAACTAAGAAAACATTATTTTGATATGTAACAATACAGGAGGTAAGGATAATGATATTGGCGGACAAGATTATTTTATTAAGGAAAAAAAGTGGATGGTCACAAGAAGAGCTAGCAGAAAAGTTAAATGTGTCTAGACAATCTATATCAAAATGGGAAGGTGCTCAATCAGTTCCTGGTATGGATAAAATACTTCAGCTAAGTGAAATTTTCGGTGTAAGCACAGATTATTTACTAAAGGATAGTATAGAACTAGAAGAATATGTAGAGCAAGAATCCAAAAACGAAGAATCGAGTGTGAGATATGTATCAATGGAAGAGGCTAATTCATATTTGGATTTGACTCAAAATATAGCTCATAAAATGGCTCTTGGAGTTGCTATGTGTATAATGTCACCAGCGATAATTATAACTCTATCAAATTTATACTTGTTTGAACAATTTTCGTTTTCTGAAAATCAATCACAAGCAATTGCACTGACATTATTTTTTATAACAATAGCAAGTGCAGTTGTTATATTTATAAGTATTGGAATGAAATTCAAGGATTTTGAATACCTAAAAACCGAACCTATAGAAACAGAATATGGCGTATCAGGTATGGTTAAATCCAAAATGAAAGCATATAAAGAAACATATAGTAAGTACAATATTATAGGAGTAACTTTATGTATACTTTCGGTGCTTCCAGTAATATTATCATCATTTGCAGATAAAGATTTAACAGATGGAATAGGAGTTATAGGAACACTATTTATGGTAGCTGTTGGAGTTTTCATGCTAGTTACAGTAGGAACTATATGGTCTAGCTTTAATGTACTTCTTCAAGAAGGGGAGTATTCTGTAGAGGGAAAGGCGAAATCAAAAGTAGTTGGAAGTATTGCAGGAATATACTGGCTCCTTACTACAGCTTTATATCTATTTATTAGCTTCTACTATGGAGCATGGGATAAGAGCTGGATGATATGGCCAGTAGCTGGGGTATTATTTGGAGCTGTTGCAGCTATTGCGAATTTAGTTATAAAAAGTAAGAAATGATAATCTATAATCATTTAACTAATAATATTAAACTAGATTGGGAGTGAGATTATGACTGTTAAAGAAATGTGGGATAAATATATCAGTATATCAGGAAAACCAATTAATACACCTTATGAATCATGGCATTTTTGCAACAATGAAGCTGATGCCAATGAACTAGCAAAACTTACGCTATCAGGGATAAAAAGAGCAACAGCATCACTTTATAAATCATTTGAAGCTGAAAATGAGCCTATTCCTAAAATTGGAGATTTGATAGTAATAACAAATTGGAATTCTGAAGCGGTATGTATTATCGAGGTTAAGAAAGTTGAGATATTGCCATTTAAAGATATTACAAAGGAACATGCTAAGATAGAAGGAGAGGGAGATAAATCTCTAGAATACTGGAGAAGAGGTCATATTAACTTCTTCAAAGAAGAAACAAAAGAGCTAGGAATAGAATTTAATGAAGAGTTAGAGGTTATTTTTGAAACTTTTCAAGTAGTATATCCAGTAGACTAATATTTTATCATAAGTTTAAATTGACATAGGAGGATTAAATGAAAATACAAAAGCTAGTAATAGGAATGCATGAGTCAAATTGCTATATTGTAAGTGAGGATAATAAGGCTCTAATAATTGACCCAGGTGGTGAAGCGAGTAGAATTATTAAGCAAGTTCAAAGAAATAATTTATCGATTGTAGCAATCGCACTT
>CAZFTH010000053.1:0-9456 GCA_964521745.1 uncultured Peptostreptococcaceae bacterium | reverse complement strand
GAAATTATAACATAAAAAAATTTTAAAGAACACCCTTAAATTACAAAAAAGTAACAGTTTGATTTTTTTGAAAACAAAATCAATTATCTGCTGTATAATGATTAGTGTATTATTACAAACAATACACTAATGGTGGATTTTATAAAAAAAGGAGAATATACAATGGGTTTAGAAAAACTTAAGAATCGTTTTAAAAAAGAAAAACAAGAAAGTATGCAAGATGAGAGTAAGAAAAAATTTATAAGGGGCAAGAAAAAAATTTTTATTCCTTTAATAATAGTTGCAATATTAGCTACAACTTATGCAATATGGTCAAATAGTAAGGGAGAAGCTCTACCTCTAGTTACAACTATGCCGCTAAAAAAAGGAATTATTGAGCAAAGCATATCAATAACTGGTCAAATTAAGGGATCAGATAGCGCAGAAATTTCTTCTTCATTAAATTATGAAATTATGAAAATTAATGTTAAAGAAGGAGATTATGTAGAAAAAGGACAGGTATTAGCAGTATTAGATGATAAGGACTTAAAGCAGGAAATTAGTTTAGCTGAAAAAGATGTAGAGTTAGCAGAATTACAATATCAAGAAAACATTAAGGCTACTTCAAGAATAGATACTTCAACAGCTGATATTTCAATGCAGGTAGACCAATCTCAAATAGAACTTGATGAAGCCAAAAGACAATTAGATATTAAGAAAGCTTTATTTGAAAGTGGAGCTATTCCCAAAGAAGAATATACTCAAGCAGAATTAAGTGTCCAAAAATCTGAAATTGCATTAGAACTATCTAGAGAGAGCCTTAGAAAAGCTAAATTTGATGCGCAAAAAGCAATCGAAGATAAAAATCCTAAGGCTTCAGATAAAAAAATGTTAGAAATTAAAAAAGAACAACTAGCTCAAAAAAGAGAAGATTTAGAAAAAGTATTTATTAAAAGTCCTATAAGTGGAACAGTTACTAGAGTAAATGCTAGGCTAGGAAGGACTCCACAAGCAAGTGAAGACAATAAACCATTATTTATAGTAGAAAATCTATCTGACTTAAGAATGGATGTTGCAATTAGTGAATTTGATATTGCTAGTATTAAAACAGGGCTAGATGCGGAGATTACGGCAGATGTTTTAGGAGAAGATAAATCACAAGCCATAGTGTATAACATCTCACCTACTGGAGAAGCTAAAGAAGGTGGAGCTACAAGAGAAATGGTTATACCTATAGAGCTAGACATTATAGATGAAGATCCAAGACTAATAGCTGGAGTAACTGCTCAAGCTAAAATACTAATTGAAAAGAAAGATAATGTTTTTAAAGTACCTTTTGAAGCCTTATTGGAAGTTGATGGAAATAATTATTTAGTAGTAGAAAAAAATGCTGTACTGAAAAGAGTTGCTGTTGAAATTGGCTTAGAAAGTGATGTGGATGTAGAAGTAATTTCTGCAGAGTTAAAAGAAAATGACTCTATAGTATTGTCTCCTGATGTTACTTATCAAGACGGTATGAAGGTAGAACTTATGCCAAATATGGAAGCTGTAACAGAACAATAAAAAAGAGATTAAAGCAGTAAAGGAGAACAAATATGGAAAGTTTAGCAGATAAAATGGTCTCTGATGATACTCTTTTGGACCTTAAAGATTTGTACAAGATTTATATAATGGGGAATGTTGAAGTACAAGCCTTGAGAGGTATCAATCTCACAATAAAAAAAGGCGAGTTTATATCAATTATGGGAACATCAGGTTCTGGAAAATCTACTCTTATGAATATAATTGGATGTCTAGATAAGCCTACAAAAGGAAGTTATTTTTTGGAAGGAATAGACATAAAAACAAAGACAGAAGATGAACTATCCTATATTAGAAATCAAAAAATTGGCTTTGTTTTTCAATCTTTTAACCTTATAGCAAGAACCTCAGCAGTAAGGAACGTTGAATTACCTATGATTTATGCAAAAATGCATGCTAGTGACAGGCATAAAAAAGCAAAAGAATTACTTGACAAGGTAGGTCTTGGAGAGAGAATCGGGCATATGCCAAATGAATTATCTGGAGGGCAAAGACAAAGAGTTGCAATAGCTAGAGCTCTTGCAAATGAGCCACCTATAATGTTAGCAGATGAGCCTACTGGAAATCTGGATTCAAAATCTAGTGTGGAGATAATGGAAATTTTTAGGAGTCTTAACAAAGAGGGAAAGACAGTTATAATAGTAACTCATGAAAGAGATATTGCAGAATATACAGATAGAATAGTAACTTTTAGAGATGGACAGATAGTAAGTGATGAAAGAAGGTAGAAAATGTTACTTATAATGGAAAATATTAAGCTGGCATTATCGAGTATAAGAGCTAACAAGATGAGGTCTTTTCTTACTATGCTAGGTATTATTATAGGGATATCATCAGTTATTACTATTGCTTCCCTAGGAGAAACATCAAAAGCAGTAATTGCAAAAGAATTTGAATCTTTTGGAAAAAACAGAGTCATAATATATCTGCCTTATACAGAAGATATGCGAGATTCAGATTATTTCAATATGCAAGATATTGAAAAAGTAAAACAGAAATTTGGAGATGACATTGTTTATTTAGCGCCTTCTGGATATACTAATTCTGAAGCTGTAAATGGTAGAAAAAAAGCTAAAGTTAGTATAGAAGGCGTAGCTAATGGCTATGAAAAAATGATTAATATGAATCTTATAAAAGGAAGGTTTATTTCTGAATCGGATATAAAGTCTAGAAGATTGATATCTATTGTAGATAAAAATATGGCATTAGCAATATTTGGGACTGAAAATGTAGTGGGCCAAAATATTAGAATTTCTTTGGAAGGACAACCTGTAGATGTAAAAATTGTGGGAGTTTATGAAAAAGAAAAGTCACTTTTTGATGGAATGAGAGGTTCAGACAGTACTACTATGTATATGCCGTATTCTTTATTTCCATCCCAAATGACATACATGGGAAATCTAGATATGAAGATAGTAGAATCAAAATCATCTATAGAGGTGAGTCAAAAAATTGCCGATTTTCTTGCTAAGTCTAAAAAAAGAGAGTCAGGATTCTATATGATATCTACAACTCAAGGAGAGCAAAGTACAATTGACCAAATGCTAGGAACTTTATCTCTTGCGATTGGAGCTATAGCTGCAATTTCACTTCTAGTAGGGGGAATAGGGATTATGAACATAATGTTAGTTTCTGTTACAGAAAGGACAAGGGAAATAGGTATCAGAAAATCTCTAGGGGCCAGAAGAAAAGATATCCTCCTACAGTTCCTGGTTGAATCAATGATTGTATCTGCTACAGGTGGTATTATAGGAACTACATTAGGTATTGCTTTAGCAACTATTGTATCGGTAGTCTTAAATGTTCCTCCGGTTGTATCACCAAGTATTATTTTAGTAGCTGTCGCCTTTTCAGCTGTTGTTGGAATCTTTTTTGGGATTTATCCTGCGAATAGAGCAGCAAAGCTTGACCCTATTGACGCCCTTCGTTATGAGTAAATAAATTGTATAAAAAATATCTTATTTTAGTTATTAATTTGTAACATAAATATAGTATATTTGATTTATAATGATAAGATGTAAAAGAGAGTAATTTTACTCTCTTTTGCTTTGACTATTATAATTTTGCAGTTCAAATCAAATAATAATTTATTTGATTTTGCTTTTTATATCATATTAGGAGGTCATGATGAAGAAATTAACTCAATCAATTTTTATTTTTATTTTTTTAGCATTATTTAGCTTAATAACAGCAACTACAAGTTTAGCGGCGCCTTCGACTGTTCAGATTTTTGTAGATGGTGTGCCACTTATAACAGACCAGCCGGCAGTGATTAGAAACAGTAGAACTATGGTTCCATTTAATGCTTTATTTTCAGCTCTTGGAGCTACTGTTACTTGGGATGAACCTCAGCAGAAAGTTACTGGGACAAAGGACGGCTTAGTAGTAGAGTTATTTATCAATAAAACAAATGCTAAGGTAAATGGAAAAGCAGTTACTATGGACACACCTGTTCAGATTATAAATGAAAGAACTATGGTACCGCTTGCCTTTGTTTCGTCGTATTTGGGTTCTAGTGTAGATTGGGATGGAGTAAACTATGCGGCGTATATATCTACAGGATTAGCCCCTGATATTTTTGATCCTAGCCTACCAGGGATAGACCCAGTTCTTCCTCCGGTAGTAGATCCAGTTGTTCCGCCTACAGTTCCTAATATTCCTCAGATTACAGCGCCAGCAAAAGACACTGCTCCAAAATCAAATGCACTAGCAGGCACTTATGTGGCGGAGAATCTAGATGAGCATCGCTTTGCAATTCAGTTTAATAGCTCTATGACGGCTGATATTAAAAGCATTACATCGGCTGCTACAGGAACGGGAACATATACGGTTAATGGAAATTCAGTCACTATTGATTCTGATTTATTAAGTGGCAGTTTTAATATGGAAGAGCTTACTTATAATGGAAGGAAAATCATTCTATTAAAAGATACTTCTTCTAATGGTAAGAAAACTTTTGCAATGACAGCAATTTCATATGAAGAATTTGTAAAAGTGTATATTTCAAAATAATTTTAAATTTCAGGATTAGTAAATAATAAGCAATTTTGAATAAAAAAACTTCCAAATAGATAGTGTAATTAAACTTACATTATATTATTTGGAAGTTTTTTTGGTAAAAAGTACTATAATAAGCTATTTTTAGACAATTTATTTTTGTTATTCTTTTTTAACATTAGAATTGCATTAATTATGTGATTTTCCTATTGATAGTCAGCTCAATGTGGTGTAGAATAAAAAAGTAATTTTAAAAATAAGTGAGTGCTCACTTATTTTTATTTATAATCTACTGAGGACTTATAGAAATATTGATAGCTAGATATTACTTAGTGGACTTTAATAGTTATATCTGTATAGAAAGGCAGTTGATTAAGTGAAAAAATCGGAGCAGACGAAATTGAAAATATCATCTGCAGCTTGTGAATTGTTTTGTGAGAAAGGATATTCTGCTACATCTACTAGTGAGATAGCAAAAAAAGCTGAAGTTTCTGAAGGTACTATTTTCAGATATTTCGCAACTAAGAAAGATTTGCTCTTATATATAGCAACTTATGGAATAGAAATGTTTGCAGAAGACATTGCGATTAAGCCTCTAGTTGATTTATCTGAGAAACATAAGGACGACTCCATAGAAAAATTTTTATATGAGCTTGTAATGAATAGATACAAACTCATGGAGGAGCATAAGAGCATTATCATGATATTTATGAATGAGCTTTCATTTCATAATGAAATTCAGGAATTATTTAGAAAGGAAATAGGAGAAAAGGTCAATGATATATTAACTAAATCCTTTGATAACTTTTTTAAGCGTGGTGTATTTAGAGATGATATAAACACAAGAAGTGCTATGAGGTACTTCTCAGGTATGATTTTTGTTATTTTTATAGAGCATGTACATGGAATTAGGGATGAAAGAATTGAAATAGAAGAAGATATAAAAGGAGCAATTGATATTTTTTTAAATGGGGTAAGAAAGAATTAGTTGTTTAGCATAATATATTTATTATGATTTTCGGGAGGTAATGTATGAAGAGGTTTAAGTATTTAATTTATGGAGTTTTGATGCTATCACTTGTGATATCTGGATGTAGTAGACAGACAGAACCAGAAGTAGTGGAAGAAAAAAAGATAACAGTAGAAACTATGCAGTCTGTGCTTGATGATATATCGGTTGAAACGACAATATCAGGTTCATTTAAGGCATCTGACGAGGTAGATGTGGTGCCTAAGGTTATGGGCAAGGTTACAAATGTTTCTGTAAAAGAAGGACAAGTAGTAAGTAAAGGACAAGTGCTTTTTACTTTGGATTCTCAAAATGCTCAATCAGCAGTTAGAAATGCCAAGGCAGCTGTGGAAAACGCTCAAACAGCAGTAGAAACTGCGAGAATATCTATGGAAAGAGCTGAGCAGCAATACAATAATGCAGTGCTTAATTATGAAAGAAGCAAACAGCTTTATGATGCAGGAGCTATACCACTTACTCAGCTAGAGCAAGCAGAACTTGCAGCTTCACCACTTAGCTTAGAGCTGGCAAAGACTCAGTATTATCAGGCTCAAGTTGCTGTAGATACAGCAAAAGGAAGCCTTTCTGATGCAAATATAGCCCTAGGTGATTTTACTGTTACAGCACCTATAAGCGGAACAATAACAGCTGTAAATGTAAATTCAGGAAATGTATTTGGAGGCGGACCAGCAATTAAAATTTCGAATTTAGCGAATCTCACTATGAAGGTAGATGTATCAGAGAACCTAATTAAATATTTTGTAGTTGGAGAGACTATGGATATTAATGTTAAATCAGCAGGAGACACTATTTTATCAGGTAAAGTTAAGGAAATACTACCTCCAAGTCAAGGAAGCTTGACCTATCCTGTGGAAATCTTAGTTTCAAACCCACCAAGCGAAGTGAAAGCAGGGATGTTTGCAGAAATTAATATAGCTACAGAGTCTAGAAACCAAGTAATAGCTGTTCCATCTGAGGCAGTTGTAGTAAAAGAAGGAAACACAATTGTTTATATTATAGAGAAGAATAAAGCAAAATTAATTTCAGTAAAGACAGGGCTAGACAATGGTAAGATGGTAGAAATCACTGAAGGCTTAAACGAAGGTATGGAAGTAGTTGTAAAAGGACAAAATTTCCTAGAGGATGGGGCATTAGTCAGCGTTGTAAAGCAGGAGGAATAAATTATGTTTGTATCGGGAATGTCGGTTAAAAGGCCAGTAACAACAGTTATGTTAATGCTAATAGCGGTACTTCTAGGACTTGTGTCTTTAAATAGGTTGCCGGTGGATTTATATCCCGAAATAGAAGTCCCTGTAGCTATAGTCAGTGTAGATTATTCAGGAGTTGCTCCAGCGGAAATGGAAACTCTGGTAACAAAACCTCTAGAACAAGTGCTTTCAACCGTTTCAGATTTAGATGCAATAAGCTCTTATTCTAGACAAGGAAGCTCAATTATAATAGTTCAATTTCAATATGGAACCAATATGGACTTTGCAGCTCTAGAGATGAGAGAAAAAGTTGAGATGGTAAAAGGAGGCTTGCCTGATGGATCAGGAACTCCTATGGTGCTTAAAATTGACCCTAACTCAATGCCAGTAATAGCACTTAGTATGTCGTCTCAAATGCCTATAGATAAGCTTCAAAGCATAGTTGAAGATGATATATCAAGTAGAATAGAAAGACTAGATGGAGTTGCTTCAGTTTCATCCTCTGGTGGAAAAGAAAAGGAAATCAGAGTTGAGCTTAATCAAGCTAAGCTCTCAGGATATGGCCTAAGCATAGCGCAGATTCAAAATGTGCTTAGAAGTGAAAATCTAAATCTTCCTGGAGGAACAGTTAAAAGAGGAGATCAAGAGCTCATTGTACGTACTACAGGTGAATTTAGAACTGTAGATGAAATAAGAAATATCCCGCTTACACTTAGAAGTGGAGAGAGTATAAGACTTTATGACGTTGCATCTGTTGAGGAAAAATATAAAGATATTAATTCGATGTCTAGATATAATGGCGAAAGCAGTATTTCTCTTAGTGTAAGTAAGCAATCAGTTGCAAATACAGTTAAGGTTGCTGAAGCTGTAGTATTAGAAGTTAATAAATTAAAAGCAGAATATCCAGATATAAATATGGAAATTGCTATGGACCAAAGTGAGTTTATAAATAAATCCATAAGCAATGTTGTAGCTAGTGCAGTTGGAGGAGGACTTCTCGCTGTTATAATCTTATTCCTTTTCCTTAGAAATATAAGATCTACATTTATTGTAGGTATAGCAATACCAGTATCGATAGTAACCACTTTTGCACTTATGTATTTTGCAGATTTAAGTATAAATCTTATCTCTCTTGGTGGACTGGCGCTTGGGGTAGGGATGCTCGTTGACAACTCGATTGTTGTGCTTGAAAACATCTACCGTTTAGCTGAGCGAGAAGGCTATCAAATGGAAAGAGCTGCAATTGAAGGAACCAAGCAAGTAGGTATGGCGGTTTTTGCTTCGACATTAACTACTGTAGCAGTTTTCCTTCCAATTGTTTTCGTAGAAGGATTTACGGCGATTATATTCAAACAGCTTTCGTATACAGTTACATTCTCACTTTTATCATCGCTTGTTGTTGCACTTACGGTAGTTCCTATGCTTAGTGCAAAAATACTGAAAGTCGGTGAAACGAAAAAAAGAAAGCATAAAGGATTTAGTTTAGGTAAAATTCTAGATATTTTTAGTAATGGAATAAACTGGGTAGCTAAAAAGTATTCAGGGTTACTTAGAACTGCTCTGTCTCATAGAAAGCTTTCAATAATTTTAGCTGTTGCTTTACTTATATCATCTGTAGCACTTGTATCTATGGTTGGGTCTGAGTTTTTCCCAGCTGAGGATGAAGGAAGCTTTACAGTTGATATTGAAATGCCTTTTGGAGCAAGCTTAGAGGATACAGACGCCTTGGTTAAAAAGGTCGAAGCTATAGTAGATGAAATACCTGAAAAAGACGATGTGTTTTCAAATATTGGAAGTACGGGGAATCAATTTTCATTATCGGCAACCAATTCATCTCAAGTAAGTGTTAATCTAAAAGATAGTGATGAAAGAGATAGAGCTACAAAGGATATTGTAGAAGAGGTTCGTAAGAAGGTTGAATTGATACCAGGAGCTAAGATAGAAGTTAACGAAAGTTCTTCTATGTCTGGTGGTGGAGGAGGTCAAGGAAGTCCGATTAGCGTTGTTATAAAAGGGGACAATCTTGAAACCTTAGAAGATCTTGGATTAGCATTTAGAGATATCATAAGAAATGTTCCAGGTACTACTGAAGTTAAACTAGACGTTGAAGAAGGAGAACCTGAAGCTAGAATAATTGTTGATAGAAATAGAGCCTCTATGTATGGTGTAAGCGTAGCAGAAGTAGCTAATGGACTTAAAGCTTCTATTGAAGGGGTATAAGCAACTACCTTAAAAACTGGTGAGGATGAGATTGATGTAGTTATATCACTAGATGAAGGAACAAGAAGCTCAATAGAAAACATGAAGCAAATTGAAATATTTACTGCATCTGGGAAGAAAGTTACAGTAGGTCAGATTGCTGATATTGAGTTTGATAATTCTCCTACTCAAATTGCTAGAGCAAATCAAGTTAGAACTATTAGCGTAAACTCAGATATTACTGATAGAGACCTAGGTTCTGTAGTTGCAGATATAGAAAAAGAGCTTGAAAAATATCCGCTGCCTGATGGCTATTCATATGAATTTAGTGGTGAGCAAGAGCAGATGGCTGAAGCATTTTCAGGTCTAGTTCTAGCACTTTTATTATCACTTATAATTGTATATATGATATTGGCTTCTCAGTTTGAATCCTTGCTTCATCCATTCACTGTAATGCTAAGTGTTCCATTTGCACTTTCAGGA
>CAZFTH010000052.1:0-9717 GCA_964521745.1 uncultured Peptostreptococcaceae bacterium | reverse complement strand
ATAGGGAAGAAAGGAATACAAAGATTATTAAGAGTATTTGGAGAGTCAAATATATATGAGCTTGCTGATTTGCATTTTGCAGATTTGAGTTGTACTATTATGAAAGTAGATGAAGATATATTTAGATTGAAAATTGAGCAAGTTTTAGATGAAAAAATTCCATTTTCAGTTAAAGATTTAGACATAGATGGGTATGATTTGATGAAAATCGGAGCAAAGGGAAAGGAAATTGGAGACATATTAAATGAGCTACTAGAGCTAGTGAGTGAGGATGTCTCTAAAAATAACAAAAATCAACTTATACTATATGCTAAAGAGATATACTCTAATTTAGAGTAAAAGCAAAAAACATGAGAAGGTCTAATTCTCATGTTTTTACAGAAGGGTATATTTGAAAAGAAGAATTTGCTATGTAGAGGCTACCTATCCTTTCAAGGCTCACCTCTAGGGCGACTGTCACGCCATCCCTTAACTATTATTTTATAGATTTAATATCAAACTGCAATAGATTTTACACAATTTTAACTGTATTATATATTTTAGACTAGAGGTGTTTTAGATGAAAGACATAGGTTTAGTATTAGAAGGTGGGGGTATGAGAGGTATATACACTGCTGGAGTATTGGACTTTTTTATGGATAAGAATTTTTATGTTCCATATGTAGTGGGAGTATCTGCTGGAGCTTGCCAAGGAGTATCTTATGTATCTAGGCAAAGAGGAAGAGGGAAAAATGCAATTTTAAATCATATTGAGAATCCCAGATATATAAGTAAAAGGAATCTTGTATTTAAGGGTTCTATTATGGATATGGATTTTTTGTTTGATGAGATTCCAAACAAATATGAGCTTTTTGATTATGATACTTTTTTTGGAAATGAGCAAAAATGTATCTTAGTAGGAACTAGCTGTAAGACTGGAGAAGCTCTTTATTTTGATGCAAAGAAGGATAAAAGCAAACAGTTTGTTTTAGATACTTGCAGAGCCTCAAGTAGTCTTCCATTTGTTACTCCAATAGTAGATATTTTAGGAGAACCTGTGTTAGATGGAGGAATAGCTGATTCTATACCAATAAAAAAAGCTATAGCAGATGGAAATCAGAAGAATATTATAATTTTAACTAGAGGTAAAGAATATAGAAAAAAACCATCTAATACTAAATTTATTTCAAAAAAAGTATATAAAAATTATCCTAAACTCCAAGAAACTATTACAAATAGGTATAAGGTCTATAATGAAACTTTGGATGCTATTGAAAAATTAGAAGAAGAAGGAAGGGTATTTGTTATCAGACCTAAGAAAAAAGTTGAGATAGACAGGATGGAGAGGAATAAAATCAAACTTGCAGGTTTTTATGAAACTGGATATGAAGATGCAAAAAATATATGGTCAGAACTTGAGGAGTGGATAGAAAATAAGTAGTTTAAAAATTATATTTTTGACAATGCAGAAAATATGTATAGTACATGATATTTGATATATAATAAATATAGTCATTAATTTTTTAGGGAGGTAAAGTTATGAATTATGCAAACATTATGCAAGAAATTAAATCAACAAGAGATTATAAAGAAACAAGAGTGAAAAGCGAACTACTTAAAGAGATAATAATTGCTGGAGATACTGCACTAGAAAATCATGGTTTAGATATAGTATTATTCGAAGATGGAGAGCAAGCCAAACAAAAATTAGAGGGAAAAGCAGGATATTTTGGAAAATTCATAGGAGCACCTCACTATATTGCTGTTTTGAGTAATGATGGTAGAAAATCAAAAGAAGATGCAGCGTATATTATGGAAATGATGAGATTTAAAGCTCATAAAGAAGGTCTTGCTTCTTGCTGGATTACTATTCCAGATACAGATGAAATAAAAACCGATTTAGCTATTGACAAGTCTCGTTCGCTTTGTGGTTTTTTAGCTATAGGTTATCGTTATGCAGGAATATTTAAAAAAGATATCCAAGAAAAGGCGTTTAGACAAGGAGCAATAGAAATTACTTATCTAGATGAATGGGGAAATACTCCTGAGTGGGAAGATTTGGAAACTAGGGGATTAGATCAAATATTTTATCTTACTAGATTTGCACCATCATGGGGAAACAAGCAACCATGGAAGTTTTTAATAACAAGAAATAAAGTGGTTCTTGCAGTAGAGAAAGATTCGAGTACAGATACTGATTTGGATACAGGAATAATCAAATTCTATTTTGAAAAAGCTTGTCTAGACAATGGAATATCACTTAAAGCATCAGAAATAGAAACTATTGAAGCGTTTAATATTCCTGAAAACTATGAAATTAGAGCTTTATACAATATATAACTGGAGGAAATTATGGATTTAACTGGCTTAAATCAAGACCAACTATCAGCAGCTACAAGAGTCGAAGGACCCTTGCTGATTTTAGCTGGCGCAGGCTCAGGTAAAACTAGAGTGATAACATATAGGATAGCTCATATGATAGAGGATTTGAATATATCGCCTTTCTCAATACTAGCTATCACATTTACAAATAAAGCTGCAAAGGAGATGAAGGAAAGAGTTAATTCATTGATAGGAGATAGAGCTAAAGATATGTGGATTAGCACTTTTCACTCTTTATGTGTGAGAATATTAAGAAGAGATATCGAAAGAATAGGATATAATAGGTCTTTTGTAATTTACGATACTCAAGATCAACTAAGCTTAATCAAAGAGTGTATAAAAGAATGCGGCCTAAGAGAGGACAGCTTTAAACCAAGCAGTGTCCTCTCTGCAATTTCAGGGGCTAAAGATAAGCTACTTAATCCAAAGGCATTTGAAGCTAGATATTTTAATGATTTTAGATTATCAAAGATTTCAAAAGTATATGATTTATATCAAAGAAAGTTAAAAGCAAATAATGCTCTAGATTTTGATGACCTTATTTTTAAAACAGTTGAGCTTTTAAGAACAGATGAGTTTGTAAGAGATTTTTATCAAAGAAAATTTCAATATATAATGGTAGATGAGTATCAAGATACTAATCATGCCCAATATATTCTTATTAAATTGTTAAGTGATATGCATAAAAATCTTTGCGTTGTAGGTGATGATGACCAATCCATTTATGGGTGGAGAGGGGCAGATATAGCTAATATACTTGATTTTGAAAAGGATTATAAGGATGCTTTTGTTGTCAAGCTAGAACAAAATTATCGTTCTACAGAGGTTATTTTAGATGGGGCTAATAGTGTAATAAAAAGAAATTTAGGTAGAAAAAACAAAAAACTATGGACTCAGCTAAAAGAAGGCGAGAAAATTAAACTTCATAAAGCCTATGATGAAAAAGATGAAGCAAATTTTATAGCTAAGGAAATAAGAAAAAGACAAGAGGAAGAAGACAGAAATCTAAGAGAATTCGCTCTTTTATATAGAACAAATGCTCAGTCAAGAGCACTAGAAGAAGCTCTTATCAAGCATTCTATAGCATACAAGATATTCGGTTCATTAAAATTTTATGATAGAAAAGAAATTAAAGATTTGATGGCTTACCTTAGGCTAGTTCAAAATCCTCTTGACGATTTAGCTCTTAAGAGAATTATAAATGTACCTAAGAGAGGTATAGGAATTAAAACTTTAGAAAAGTTAGAAGAAAGGGCTTTGATTACTGGTGAAAGTTTGTTTGGATTAATTCATGATTTATCCGGATTCGATTTGTCTACTAGGGTAAAAACCACTCTAAATAAGTTTGTAATGATGATTAATTCATTTATGGATATGAAGGATATTCTTCCACTTACTGATTTTATTCAAAAAGTCATAGACAACACAAGATATGTTGAGGAATTAAAATCTGAGGATACTGATGAAGCTAGAGGAAGAATAGAAAATATAGATGAGTTTAAGTCAGTTGTTATGGAATTTATGCAGACTTCTGAAGAAAAAACTTTAGAGGAATTTTTATCATCTGTTTCATTAATTTCAGATTTAGATAGACTTGATGAAGAAGAAGATTATGTGACTTTGATGACACTTCACAGTGCAAAAGGTTTAGAATTTCCAGTAGTATTTTTGTCTGGTGTAGAGGAAGGTATTTTTCCCATATCTAGAGCTATCTTAGATGAAAACCAATTGGAAGAAGAGAGAAGACTTTGTTATGTAGGTATGACAAGGGCAAAAGAAATTTTGTATATTACTTATGCAAATGAAAGAACTCTTTATGGGAGAAGAAACCACTCAACTGCATCTAGATTTATATCTGAAATAGATGAGAGCCTCTTTGAGGAAAATACTAAAGTAGAAAAGATAAAACCTCAAAGTTTATATGATAGGTATAAGGATAAATATAAGATAGGACAAGATGATAAACCAAAGTTTGAAGGGCAAGACGACATTACAGTTGGTTCAAAAATAAAGCATCCTAAATTTGGAGTAGGTATGGTAGTTTCAAAATTAGGTACTGTTTATACTATTGCATTTGAAGGACAGGGGATTAAACAAATAGATACGACGTTTATCAGTCTTAATAAACTATAAAATCATTAAAATATAAAAGGGGAGAATTTAAATGGAAAAAAAAGAAGTAGCATTAGATATGATGAAATTTTTGGACGCATCAAAAACGCCTTATCATGCTGTTAAAATTTCAGTAGAGAAGCTAAAAGAAGCAGGTTTTAAAAGATTAAACCTAAATAAAAAATTTGAGGTAAAAGAGGGTAAAGGTTACTATATAGAGTATGGAACTGCATTAATTGCTTTTAGAGTTCATACAAAAACTGATGGCTATCAGATAATAGGAAGTCACACTGATTCCCCATCTATGATGATTAAACCTAAAGCAGTAATAAAAGACAATGGTTATGTAAAGCTAAACACAGAAATTTACGGTGGGCCTATATTAAATACATGGATGGATAGGCCTCTTTCTATAGGAGGAAGGGTACTTCTTCGTTCAGGAAAATCTATGGAGCCTACTGAAGTGCTAATGGACTTTGAAAAACCAGTGGCTATAATTCCAAATCTAGCTATTCATCTCAATAGAGATGTAAATAAAGGAATTGAACTAAACAAACAAAAAGATATGCTTCCACTAGTTTCACTTAGTGGAGACTTTATAGGTGAGGACCATTTGATTCATAAGATAGCTGAATATCTATCTATTGAAAAGCAGGGAATACTCGATTATGAGCTATATGTTTATGACCCACAGCCAAGTTCATTTGTAGGATTTAATGATGAATTTATATCAGCACCTAGATTAGACAATCTATCAATGCTTCATGCATCTTTAAAAGCCTTGATAGAGTCTGAAAAAGGAAGCGGAATAAAAATGCTAGTGAGTTTTGATAATGAAGAGGTAGGAAGTATGAGCAGGCTAGGGGCAGATTCAACTATACTTTCTGATGCTTTAGAGAGAATAGACTTAGCGCTTGGGCTAAATAAAGAAGAGCATATGATAAACATAGATAAATCGTTTATGATATCGGCAGATATGGCTCATGCAGTCCACCCAAATTCTCCAGAAAAGCACGATCCTACAAATAGACCAAAGCTTAATGCTGGACCAGTGATAAAACTCAGTGCAAACAAAAGATATACAACAGATGGTTATTCTTCTGCTGTGTTTAAAAATCTTTGTGAGGAGGCTTCGGCACCATATCAAACTTTTGTAAATCCATCAGATCAAGTTGGTGGCTCAACAATAGGACCAATATCTTCTGCACATGTGTCAATTAAATCAATAGATATTGGAAATCCAATGCTTTCTATGCACTCCATAAGAGAGCTATGTGGTTCAGATGACCAGTATTATCTAACTAAGATATTTCATAAATTTTTTACGATGTAGATATGAATTATGAATATATATGGGATGTGATATATAGACTTTCTGGCAGAGTAAGAGTTTCTAAATCACTAATTAATAGAAATGAAGAAATATTACTTCATATATCAGATACACCATATAGCATATTTTCAGCTCTAGATAGTTTAATTATGACATTAAAACCTGAATATATAGTTCATACAGGAGATTTGGTTGATAATATAAAACTAGAGCTTTATCCTAAATCTTTACCTAGATATAAATTATATCTAAAGAACCTAATGAAAATAATGCAAAAACCATTTGTCAAGGGAATATATATTTCCCTTGGCAATCATGATGATTTAGAAGCCATTTTGGAGTATGAGAAAAATGATAGTAGAATAAATATAGATATTGAGCCTAACTGCTTTAAATTAAGAGACAAAACAATTCAATATGCTCATTACTTGGACTGTCTAAGGGATATTGCAGATTCATACGGTCTTTATGGACATGATCTATCAGTTAAGGATAAGATTTCTAAAAATTCTATTTATTTGAATGGTATAAAAACTATTAATGTAATTATGCTAAAATCAGGAACTGTATATAAACTCCAGTATCCTATAGGAACTGATGATGCAAGGCTTAAAAAAGGCAGAATTGGATTTTAAGTGTATATTTAAAGGATAAGGGAGGCATGATTTATGTTTTCTTTTTTTAGAAATGGAGTAAATTTTATAGTTTGGGCTTCTAAAGACATAGAAAAATTAAGAGATAATATACTAAAAATTAGTAAGGGTAAGGAACTTTCGTTAGAGGAAGCTTTTGATTCATCAGGTGAAGATGATACTATAGTAATCTTGACTAAAGAAATGGCTGATAAAGTAAGCAGTGAAAACCTTGAACAGGTTATAATTGCTAATATAAGCAGTGAAGATTTACTATCTAGATTTATATCTCAGGAAAATCCACCCCCAAATACAAAGGTAAGAAGTGCTCCTTCGATTATTGTTATGAGATATTTTGGTGATGTAGAAAAGATTATAAGTGAGATTGAGCAAGACTATAATTGTAGGCAAGGAAGCTTTGTAGATTTATTAGAGCAGGGAAATGACAAAGGAGTAATACTAAGTTTTACTGATAGAAGCTTAAAATCAGATATATTTATTAGAAGTCTTTACAATAAAGCTCTTTATATTAAGCTTCCCTATGAAACTTTTATGTCTGACATGAGAATGCATGCACTTAGATATATTAATGAAGGAATAGGTAAAAAAGATTGGTATGAATTGGAAATAAGAATTTATGATAGATATGAAGCATATCAGTTACAATATGAAAGATTAATAGAGATATTAGAAGAACTAGAGCTTGGACTTGTTTTAGGAGAAGCCTGGTCTAAGGATTACCCTAGGATGTTTATGCCAGTCGGGGTGTATAGGATTAGATTTTTTACATTTAATCCACCAAAAGACATAAAAAAAGTTCTGCTAGGGTTTGAGTATACTGGAGATGGAACTAGAATAGTAGATATGGATTTATATCAAGGAAAAACAAAAATTAATTGGACTGATACTTTAGAAAAGGAACTTCCTAGGATTAGGTTTAAAATGGCAGAAATTTTTAGACAAAGAAGTATAAGCCAGATGAGAGCAGATACTGTGGATAATATAAATAATATGGATAAACTTATAATGAAAACTAGAATAGAATAGATATTAGACTAGTGCCAAAAGATTATTTTTTCGATAGTTAATTTATGGTAAATTATAGAGAAAAAGGGTAGATAAGATATAAGTAATCTGAATAAGGGAGAGATGCTATATGGACAAAGTTAATGGTAGATTAGAAATCCTCACCTTCGGTAGCTTTGATATCTTAATAGATGGAGAATCCCTTTTGGCTCAATTTGGGAAAAGCCAAAAAGCACTTTCACTATTGAAATACTTTATATCTAACAGAAGTAAAAAAATCCCTGTAAACCGAATAATAGATGCAAATTTTAAACTATATGACTATACAGATTATAACAATGCACTAAGAAGCCAAATTCATAGACTAAGAAAAATAATCAAAGATATAAACTCAAAGTTAAACTTAGATGTGATGAAACTTGATTTTGTAGCAGGCAATTATGTGTTTTACTTAGAAGGCAATTATTTTTTGGATGTAGAGTTATTTGATGAGTTAGCAAATAAATTTTCTATTAAGCCAATTAGTATTAATTCAGAGGGTGCTTTAATAGCACAGTTAAAAAAAGCTTTGGAATTGTATAGAGGAGAATATATAGAAGGCACAGAGTTTTTAGATTGGATATTCCCTCTCAGAATACATTATAAAAGGGAGTATTTAATACTATTTTCTCAGTATGTATGTTATCTTCTAAAAAATGAACTATATAATGAAGTAATTAATGAGTGTGAATCATCACTTGCTATGAATTTTTTTGATGAAATCATACATGAATATTTACTAGAAGCCTTATTCAAACTTAATAAAGCAAATCAAGCAATAAATCACTACAATTATGTTACTTCTAGGTTTTATACGGAAATGAATATGAAGCCTTCTGAGAAGATGAAAGAAATTTACCAAAAAGTTCAAAAAAGAGAAAACTCAGAATATGGAACAGATTTATATACTTTAGAAAGAACTATAAGGTTAGCAGAACAGTCTGATGGAGTATTTTTTTGTGACAAAGATTTTTTTATAAATTTATATAGATTAGAACTTAGAAAAAAAGAAAGAGATATAGGAAGAACAATGGTAGGAATAGTAACTGTCTCTGCTTATGATTTAAGAGAAATAAGTGAAGATGAATCTAATAAGATAGTGGAAGATATAGGCCCAGTAGTTGATAAATATATGAGAAAATATGATGTAATAACCAAATTAAATAAAAATCAATTTGCTTTTATGATGTTTAATAGTAGTGAAGAAATGATAAAAAGGATAAATCAAAGAATGAACTTTTTGTTAAATCAAGTTAAAAAGAAACATAAGATACTTTTTACACTTAGCTGTAAACCTATACAAGCAATAGATGAAAACTATGACGAAACTGCCTTTTAAGGGCAGTTTTTTTATTTATAACTAATAGAATTTTATGTAACTGAAATATAACTGAAAATAAATTGCAATCAAATTGAAATAAAAATCCTACGTAATTATTATTTGGTAAAAGTAATATAAGAACTTTTAGAAGAACTGAGGAGGTGAAACCGTGAAAAAAATAAAATTGTGGCAAATTATTATTCTAATTTTTGCTCTTACCTTTGTAAATATCCATCCAGCTCTTGTATATGCATCACAACTAGATGTTCAAACACAAGATGTATCAAGTGATGAAGCTGATAGTCAAAGCGACGAAGAATCAGCACAGACTCAGTCATCAGGTGAAGAGCAAGAAAATGAAGCTCAAGAAGGAGATGGTGAACAGCAAGAAGAAGAGGATGAAGCACAATCACCAGATGATACAGCTGAAGAAAGTGATGCAGGAAATACAGATGAAGATACTCAAACTCCTGATGATGAAGTAGAAGATTCAGCTGGAGACACTGAAAATTCTGACGGAGAAGATAATTTAGATAATGAAGAAATAATAGAAGATGAAGAGATACCACAAGGACCAGTAGATGGAGAGCTCCCTCCATCAGATGATTCTCAAGAAGGACCAATAGATGAAGAACCTATAGATGGAGAACTTCCGCCAGAAGATGGGGAAGCAGTAGATGGAGAACTTCCACCGATGGAAGAGCCTAGTGAAGATATTGTTGATCCAGATGCACCGATAGTCGAAGAACCTGTAGACCCTAATGCCCCTCCAATAGACCCAGATGCACCAGTTGCTGGTGGCGGAGCAGCACCACTTATTCCTGTAATTCCACCTATAAATACAATACCAGGTGAAGAAATTACAGTTATAAAAACAGCTGATAAGGATCAAG
>CAZFTH010000051.1:0-9814 GCA_964521745.1 uncultured Peptostreptococcaceae bacterium | reverse complement strand
TTAAGATATATAATTGCATAAAAAAAGTCTTATCTATGATTATTATCTCATATATAAGACTTTGTTTGTAGGTGTATTACTTAAGATTTCATTTCTCAACAAAGGTCATATCTCCAATATATTTTTATACATCTAAACTTTCAATAAATATCCTCTAGGCTTTAGGTTCTGGAAGATACATTTAGATAATTAAAGCATGTTGACATATTATATATTTTTATACTCATTATTAATTATTTCAATTTGAATTATGTAAACGTTATAACTATAATGACCTTGTAGCATTTGCTATTTATTTAGTATTAATGCAAATTTTTACCATATAAAAAGGAGGGTTATTTTATGAAAAAATTTACTAGTATTTTTCTGATTTTAGCTATGTTAATAGTTACATTATCAGGTTGTAGTCCTAGCACTACTGAAGCCCCTGCGACTACCGAAACCGAAGAATCAACAGAGACAGCCTCTATTGAAGGCACTACTATGACTGTTGTAGCTGCATATGGATTTGCAGAAGAGATTTTTGCGGAATTTACAAAGGATACAGGAGTTAAAGTTGAATTTTTGGATATGTCTTCTGGTGAAGTTCTTACTAGAGCTGAAGCTGAAGGTGGAAAACCTATGGCTGATGTGTGGTTTGGCGGCGGAGCTGACAGTTTCATGGTAGCTGGAGAAAAAGGATTGTTAGAAGATTATGTTTCTGAAGAAGAAAAATCAGTTGACGAGAAGTATAGAGGAGATAATTTCTGGACTGGTATTTCTCTTGTTACTGCAGGTTTTATGGTGAATAATGATATTTTAGCAGAAAAAGGTTTAGAGGCTCCAAAAACATGGAAAGACCTTTTAAAACCTGAGTATAAAGATGAGATTGCAATGTCTGACCCAGCAATTTCTGGTACAAATTATGCAGTTGTAAATTGTATCTTACAATCAATGGGAGAAGAAGAAGGCTGGGCTTACTTAGAAGAGCTTAATAAAAATATCCCATTTTACTTCCAAAGAGGTGGAGAACCTCCAACTAAGGTATCTGCTGGTGAAATGGCTATAGGTGTAATTCCAATGTCAGGTGAATTTATTGCTATGAAGGATAAGTTTCCAGTAACTACAATTTATCCTGAAGATGGTATCCCATGGGTTCCAGCTGGACTAGCAATTTTCAAAAATGCATCAAATTTAGACGCTGCAAAAGCCTTTGTGGACTGGGCTCTTTCAGCAAAAGGTCAGGAAATTATTAGAGATAAAGATCCTAGAGTTATGGTAAGAAGTGATGTAGCTATTCCTGAGCTTATGAATGATATTAATCTTGATAAATTAATGGATATTGATTTATTAAAATTTAGCTCTGAAAGAGAAACTATTTTAGAGCGTTGGTCTACTATGGTAGGTAATTAATTAAATGAAAAGGTTATCAAGGGGCTCTAGAAATCTAGATGCTCCTTTTTACGATATATTTGATTTGTCCACAGTTTTTATTATTTCAGGACTAATTTTGATTTTTATTTTATGGCCAATTACTGAAGTATTGGTTAAGAGCTTTTTTCCTGATAATAAATTTTCTTTTGAAATGTATAGAGATATTTTTACTAATGATAGAAAATTAATTTACAACAGTCTTTTTATTTCTACTTTATCTACAATTGGAACTATTGTTATTTCGACTATTATTGCAATTTATGCTACTTTTTCTAATAGGAAAATTAAAAACATTATATCTGCCATACTTATGATGACAATGATTTCTCCACCTTTTGTGTCATCGCTTTCTTATATTATTTTATTTGGAAGAAGAGGATTAGTTACTCACAGACTTCTGGGCCTTAGCTTTAGTCCTTATGGTTGGCAAGGAATTATGATGATGCAAATAGCCGGCAATGTATCAATTGCTGCACTACTTATAATTGGAATTATGTCTACTATTGATAGAAATTTGATAAACGCTTCATTAGATTTGGGGGAAAGTCCAGCAAGCACTATAAAAAAGGTTGTACTTCCACTTGCTAAGCCGGGTATTGTAGCAGCTAGTTTTTTAACTTTTGTTAAATCTATTGCTGATTTTGGAACGCCTATTATTATTGGTGGCAAGTTTAATGTTCTTGCTACAGAGGCTTATCTGTCTGTTATTGGAAGAGGGAATTTCCCTAGGGCCGCTGCTATTAGTGTTTTAATTCTTATACCGTCTCTTTTTATTTTTCAAATTTATAGATATCATATGGATTCATCACAATTATTATCTACATCTGGAGCAAAGATTCAAAACAATGATTACTATGGCTTTAATATGGGAAAGCCCTTGACTATATTTGTAGGTTTGATTACTTTTTTATTTTTATCATTTTTAGTTATTCAGTATATTGTTATATTTTTGTCTGCAATATCAGATTTTAGAACAGGAAAATTAATATTTACAACAGAATATATTAAATCAGTAAGAGCGTCTTTGATGCCTAGTTTTTTTAGAAGTATAAGGTATTCTTTTATTGCTGGAATTTTGACTAGTATGATTGGCTTGCTTCTTTCGTATTATGTTGAACGAAGAAATTTAAAAATTGGAAAAACAATTGATTTTATTTCTACTTTACCATATATAATGCCTGGACCTTTTTTTGGTATAGCATATATATTAGCATTTAATGGCCATCCTCTTGCACTTACTGGTACTGGTATTATTGTTGTTTTAAACTGTATATTTAGGCAGATACCTATCAGTACTAAGGCAGCAAGTGCATCTTTAAAAAATATAAGTATGGAGCTAGAGTATGCAGCAAGAGATTTGGGTTCTTCTAACCTTAAAGTTATTTTTGGAGTAGTCATGCCACTTTTAAAGCCTGCTTTTCTTGTGAGCTTTATTAATACATTTACTGCTACTATGACAACTGTTGGGGCAATTATTTTTCTTATCACCCCTTCTACTAGAGTGGCTACAGTAGAAATGTTTAACGTCCTAAGAGATGGAAAATATGGTCTAGCCTCGGTACTAGCTTGTATGCTTATTTTTACTACTTTAATTATAAACGTTTCATTTTCATCACTTTTATTAGGCAAAGCAAAAATATCTAAGGAGTAATATAATGTATCTTAAAATACAAAATGTAACTAAAGAATTTGACAATATAGAGGCAGTAAAGGATTTTTCTCTTGAAGTAAGTGAGGGAGAGCTTGTTTCGCTACTAGGTCCTAGTGGATGCGGAAAAACAACCATGCTTCGTATGATTGGAGGTTTTTTGAATCCAAACAAGGGAAGTATATACCTTGAAAATAATGATATTACCAAGATTCCTCCTGAAAAAAGACCTGTGTCTACTGTTTTTCAAAATTATGCATTGTTTCCCCATTTAAATGTGCTTGATAATGTAACTTATGGATTGAAAAACAATAAAGAATTATCAAAAAAGAGTATGATTGATAAAGCTAATGAAATGATAGATATTGTTGGGATGTCTGATTTCAAAAATAGAAGTGTTACAGAGTTATCTGGTGGACAGCAGCAAAGAGTTGCATTGGCAAGGTCATTGGTACTAGGCCCTAAGGTTTTATTAATGGATGAGCCTTTATCTAATCTAGATGCTAAGCTTAGACTCAAAATGAGAGAAGAAATAAAAAAAATACAAAAAGAACTAAAGATAACTATGATTTTTGTTACTCATGATCAAGAAGAAGCTATTAGTATTTCTGATAGAATAGTCGTTATGAACAAAGGCGAAATCAAACAAATAGGTTCCCCTAGGGAAATCTATGAGCATCCAAATAATATTTTTGTTGCTAATTTTATAGGAAGAGCTAATATTTTAAATCTTGCTGATAATAAAATCATTGTTAGGCCTGAGAATGTTGAGCTTGGATATAATGAAATGAAATATAAGGGTCAAATTGTCGAAAAAAATTATTTAGGCTTTTTTACTAGTTATAGTATCAAAACAACTATTTTTGATATGGAATATACTATATTTGCAGATTTGATTGGCACAAATAAGAATTTTGAGATTAACGATGAGGTTTATTTCGATTTCAAATTTATGCATCCAATTAAATAAAGCTCAGCTGCTCAAACGCTGTCTTGTCCTCGAACTCATTAAGATAGCCAAATATTTTATCTGGCTTATGCTCAATTTTATTTTTCTCGCAAAATTCATGGAATATTTTCATGATTTTTGCGTTATTTTTGCTATTTATTATATAGCTATTTCCATATTCTTTAATATACTGCTCTTTGAGCTTTGGAAATTTTTTGTCTAGCTGAGCGTAAAAGTATTCTTTATTTCCATCACGCAGAGTCACTCCTATTCCAAAGCATAGAATTCCATATACTTTTGCTTCTTTGCAATAATTCAGGATTCCTAATAGGTTTTCTTCTGTATCATTTATATAAGGTAGCAGTGGTGTAAGCCATACTACTGTAGGTATTCCTGCATCTCTTAATGTTAATAGGGCTTCGAATCGTTCTTTTGTAGTTGATACATTTGGTTCTATTTTTTTGCATAGCTCTTCATCGTAGGTCGTGAGTGTCATTTGAACTACGCATTTAGTTTTTTGATTTATTTCTTTTAGTAAATCCAAATCCCTAAGTACTCTATTTGACTTAGTTATAAGGGTAATTCCAAATCCATATTTACTAGCTACTTCTAAAGCTTTTCTTGTGTGCTTTAGCTTGAGCTCTTCAGGAATATATGGATCTGTCATTGAACCCATGCCAATCATACATTTTTTTCGTTTTCTTTTTAAGACATCTTCTAATAGCTCAATTGCATTTTCTTTTACTTCTATGTCTTCGAATTTATGGTTCATTTGGTAGCATGTACTTCTTGAATCACAGTATATGCAGCCATGTGTGCATCCTCTATATAGGTTCATTCCATTTTTTGGTGAAAGGATTCCTTTTACTTTTGTAAAGTGCATATCAATCTCCTTGAAAAGGTAAATAAAAAAAGTCTTATCCATGATTATTATCTCATAAACAAGACTTTTTAGCTTAATATATTAATTCAAAATTACTACATAAATTTATTTTTCCTTTGCGAGTACTAAACTATTTTAATGTTTGTAAGGATTATTTCTTTTAGAAATAAAAATCCTCTTAAATCTACTTCTGCATGCTCTTTTGTAAATTCAAAACCTTTGTCTATATATACTTTGATTCCTTCGACTTCATATTGATTAAAGTCCTCTCCAGCCTGGGGAGGTGTAGACGATACTATAGCCTCTACCATTGGCCCTGCTCAGCCACGAGAACAGACTCTTTTTTCAAAGGTTATTGTGCTGATTGATTTTTGATTCATATATGCTTTAGCTTTTTCAGTTATATCAATTTTTATATTATATCCCTCCCTGAATGGTTCTATTTACTTGCTTTATATATACCCTTTTTGTGTACTTTAAATAATAGTTAAACTTCTTATGAGTATTTAAGTATATGTTATAAGTTTTGGGTATAGGTTTTAATATACATAAAGGCTTACTAAAAATTAATTGATTTTCGTTAATACTATTATTTTCAAAGGAGTTGAGTTTTATGAAGAATTTCAAGTTTTCATATTTACTAGTGTTATTTCTAGTTTTTAATCTTATTTTTGCTGGATGTTCATCAAACAAAAATGAATCTGCAACTGAAGAGGTTCAAAACTCAGCTCCTGATATGGCTACTGATTCAGGCAGTGTGGCTCCTCAGCCCGAGATGGAAGGTATCGATTATATCAGCGACCCTAAAAGTATAGAGCCTGATAAAATTATTACTACAGTGTCTATCTATATGCAAACCAAGGATTTTATGCCCACTGTAGAAAAGCTAAATTCATTAATTGAAAAACACAAGGGCTATATAGAAACCTCTAATATATCCTATAACAACTATGTCTACAGCAGTGCCTTAAAACGCTCTGAATACACCATAAGAATCCCTAGAGAAAATCTATCGAATTTTAAAAAGGAACTAACTGAAATAGGAAACATTATTTCTGAAAACACTTCAAAAATGGATATAACTAAGCAGTATAGAGATACTCAGTCTAGACTTAAGGTATTAGAAACAAAGGAAGCTAGAATTCTTGCTCTGCTAGAAAAAGCTGAGAAGATGGAAGATATTATAGCACTTGAAAATCAGCTTAGCACTATAATTTATGATAAAGAAAATCTAACTGCAAATATTATGAATATGGATGACAGCGTAAATTATAGCACAGTTAATTTTCAGCTAGAAGAAGTTGCAAAGCTTAGTTCTGGAGATAATATCAAAACTCCATTTGGCACTAGAGTTATGAATGCACTTAAAGAATCAGCTTATTATGCTGGAAGATTTTTCGAAGATGCTGTCATAGCACTTATATATTTCTTTCCATATGGAATCGTGATTTCGATCATAGGGTATCTTGTACTAAAAATTATTAAAAAAAGAAAAGGTAAGTCTATTAGAAAAGATATAAATAAAGAACAACCTCCACAATAGAATTTAAAAACAGGTTTGCTTAATTCAATCTTAAGCTAAACCTGTTTTTATTTTGCCATCTCTACATTTCTCAATGTTCAATAACCCTTCCTATTTTATTGCTTTAGAGTTCATATATTCTTCTTATGGCTCCTAATTCATTTATAAAAACCTCTACTAAGTTTGGATCAAAGTGTTTTCCTGCACCTTTTTTAATAGTCTCCACTGCATCATTGAATCCATGGGCATCTTTATATACTCTTTTTGATGTGAGGGCATCAAATACATCTGCTATTGCTACTATTCTAGCTGAAAGAGGTATTTCATGACCTTTTAATCCTTCTGGATATCCTGATCCGTCCCATTTTTCATGGTGATATCTTGTTATTTCTTCAGCAACTTTGAAAAAATCTTTATCAAACATTTTAAGACTTTCTCTTATTTCTCTAAATATATCCGCTCCTACAGATGGATGCGTCTTCATTTCCTGCCATTCCTCTGGGGTGAGTGGTCCTGGCTTTTTAAGTATTGCATCTGGAATAGATACTTTTCCTATATCATGAGAAGCTGCATTACGCTCTATTTCTAATATATATTTCTCTGAAATATCATATCCTGGTATATTTTGAGCTTTTAGTCCTTTTGCCAAGATAACTGAGTATTTTACCATCCTTTGTATGTGTTCACCTGTGGATGTGTCTTTACCTTCTACTAGCTCTGCAAAGCTTGATGTCATTTTAGAAAATACTACTTTTGTAAAGTATGCTCTATTCATCAGGGTTTCAATTTCATTGATTATACCTTTTCCTATTCTCAAGGTTTCATTATTAAAAAATGCCTTTTTTCTAGAGCTAAAGAAAACCATTCCAAAAACTGACCCACTCACCATAAGTGGGATTATCATATTCGAGAGCATGCCTTCTCTTCTTATGAGTTCTAGTGATGGACTATATGGCCTATCTTCATGTTCAGCTTCCAAATCATCTATTATCATAGGCTCACCAGAATCTATAATTTTCTTTAGTCTTGTAGATTCAATAGATACTTCGAATCCTGGTCCTAGCTTAATTTCACCAGACTTAATCACCCCATGCTCGGCTATGATTTTTCCGCCCTCATAGTCTACAAAAGCAACTCCTATTCTATCTATATCAAGTCTCTCTCCTAATTTATAAAATAAAGCATCTACCACATCATCTACTATATAGTACTTTGTGAGTAGAGTACTTATTTCATCGGAGAAGCTTTTTTCTGCAGTTATTGTTTCTACATAATCTACCATTTGAACTTCTTCATCGAAATATGGCTTTATTTTAGGAAGTGAGTCTTCAAAATTTTTACGACTCGATATTACCTTTAGGCTTTTCATCATGTAAGAAAAATCGTATTGAATAAAACGAAGTATTACTACT
Organism: uncultured Peptostreptococcaceae bacterium; assembly: GCA_964521745.1. GTDB lineage: Bacteria > Bacillota > Clostridia > Peptostreptococcales > Filifactoraceae > Acetoanaerobium. The sequence continues at coordinate 1,987 of CAZFTH010000051.1, read as the reverse complement.
CCTAATAAAAACAGTATTCCTATCAGAATAATTATGACTGCATTTATAATTAAAGTAATATCTTTAATCATAAGATTTTCAATGTTCTTTTGATATTCTATTAGATTTTTTATAGATTTATCTTGCTCTGCAAAAAGCTTAGCTAGTTTTTCGACATCAGTATCAACTATATAAGCTACAGATATCGTGGAATTTATATCATTTAGCTTATCTGTTAGTTCAGTAGCGGTGCTTTTCATAGGTGCCAAATTATTGCTATGTCTTCCTAGTGTCTGCTTGTCTATTTTGGTAAGATTATCCCCCAGTTCCCCATAAAGCTTATTAAACTTTTTTATATTCACTTGTATTATGAGCTTATTTTTTGCATATGCATTTTTTAGAGCATCATTCATTTTTGCAGATTCATCTTTTTCTACTTGAGTTTTTATATTTTCTATTACTGCTATAGGAAGCCTAGTTTCTGCGTGAAGGACGCTTATTTCATCTACTAAGGATCTATTTGATTCATAATAGGTTTTTATTTGTGGCACTAAAATAAAATTAGATACAATAGCTACAATAGAAGCTATACATACTAATCCTACACTAAATTTTATGATGTTTTCTATTTTTCTCATTGAGCACCCCCTATCAGATGATTTTATCAGATTAGCCGTTATTTATCTTTAAAAATTTATAAATTTTATTTACCCCTTTAGATAATAGCTTTATTTCACTCTATTAATCTTATTTTTTTTGTAAATTTTAACTTTGGCTTTCGTGTTATTATGATTTTATCATAAATTAATCTAGATATTATATTTTATAGTTCATTTTCTCTATTAAATATTTAATTTTTAGTTCATTCTCTTCAGGAATTCATTGGGTTATTATTGTACTTGTTTCTAATAAACTAATTTTGAAAGGAAGTTCGATGTTATGGAGCAAAAAAATTCTGCATGGATCATCGTATCAATTATTTTAGGAATATCCTTATTTGCATCAGCTTTTGTGTTAACGCAAGGAATAAAGAGCATAAGATCATCTGGAAATGAAATTTCACTTAAAGGCTCAGCAAAGGAAGAGATTAAATCAGACTATGCTGTTTGGTCTGGCTCATTTAGTTCAAACAATGTATTTTTTTATATTATCATAAAATTGATAAAAGGAGTTATCTAGAAATTTACTTTCTGATAACTCCTTTTAAATTAGCGTTCAAACGTTTAATTTTGTTATGTTTTTATAACTCTTCCTCCATGTATTACTTTTCCATTATCTAATTTCAGTTCCCAAAATACTGGAAATCTTTCACTGATTTCAACTTTTATAATTTCTGGAGCTGCGAAGCAAATCATCTGAAAATTAAGTTTATCTGCTATTTCAAATATAGGATCTAATACATGTTTTGCTGAAGCCTTACCAAAAGGATTATCTAGTACTAAAACTGTAGATGGATTTTCATTTCCTATATTTTTCTTTTTATAACTCATAATCATCATTATTACGAAAGTGTTTACAGAAAGAGTCTGTCCACCTGAACCTTCAGGTAAGTCTCCTTCGCCTTTATTTATTGCTTCCCATGTAGTATAATATTCTTCCCTAGCTCTAGCATATCTAAACTCGTTTTTTTCAGTCATTTTATATACAAGTAATGTTGGATATCTGCCTTGAAGTGCTTTAGAAAATAAAACTGTATCATCCATCAGCTCTTTGTATACTTTGTCGTCTATTTTCGAAATGTCTTCTTTCTTTTCTAAAATTTTGGATATAGCCTGAACAAAATATTCCTCTAGCAAGTAGATTATTTCAGCTTCTTCTTTAGGTAATCTTTCCATGCCTTTAAGTTTTACAAGCGGGAAAATATGACCTTGGTCATTTGTATAATTCATTGATGCAATCATGCTTTTTAATGAATCTATCATTCGTATGATATGTATAGATGCTCTACTTGTCCAGTTTTTCATAGCTTCTTCAGCTTTTTGTTTATCCTTAGATAAATTCATAAGTT
>CAZFTH010000050.1:0-9979 GCA_964521745.1 uncultured Peptostreptococcaceae bacterium | reverse complement strand
CTAAAAATGGCTATGATTTAGAATTTGGGGCTAGACCTCTAAAGCGTGCTATCCAAAGATTACTAGAAGATGAAATTTCTGAAAAGTTTTTAAGAGGGGAGATAAATGATTCAGATAGTATAAAAGTTACAGCAGTGGAGGACAAGCTAGATTTTGTAATAAAGACAAAAACAGTTTAAATTGAAAGGTTAGGGTTAGATTATGGCAAAAGTAAAGACCAAATATATCTGTCAGCAGTGTGGCTATGAATCCGTAAAATGGTGGGGAATCTGTCCAGAGTGCAATAGCGGGGGCTCAATGGTAGAGGAAGTTTATAATCAAAAGGAAACTGCTAGGACGAAAAAACAAAGCTCTCATATGCAAAAATCCGTAGATTTAAAATCTGTAGAGGGAACTGAGGCGGATAGGTTTACTACTCATATTTCGGAATTTGACAGAGTGCTTGGTGGAGGGATAGTAAGAGGTTCTCTTGTTCTTATAGGGGGAGACCCAGGAATAGGAAAATCCACTTTATTGCTTCAATTAGCCCATCATATTTCAAAGGAAAAAAAGGTGCTCTATATTTCAGGTGAGGAGTCCACGCAGCAGATTAAGTTAAGGGCTTCTCGCCTTTTTTCTGACGATATGAATATGCTTATATTAGCAGAGACCAACCTAGACACTATAGAAGGAGAAATACTTGCGGTTATGCCTGATGTAGTAGTAATAGACTCAGTTCAGACCGTATCGTCGCCAGAGCTTACATCTCTTCCGGGCAGTGTTTCGCAGGTGAGAGAAGCAACTGGAAGGCTTATGAATATAGCAAAAGCAAATAACATAAGCTGTTTCTTAGTAGGGCATGTAACAAAAGAAGGAGCGATCGCAGGACCTAGAGTTTTAGAGCATTTAGTTGATACGGTGCTTTATTTTGAAGGCGAAAGATTCAATACCTATAGAATGATAAGAGCTGTAAAAAATCGTTTTGGCTCTACGAATGAACTTGGCGTTTTTGAAATGACAGACAAAGGCTTGATAGAAGTAAGCAATCCATCTAAAATCCTACTATCTGAGCATAGCGTGGGGGCTCCAGGAACTGCTATAGTTTGTACTATGGAGGGGACTAGACCTATGCTAGTGGAAATTCAAGCTCTAGTTGCTCCTACTACATTTGCAGTGCCTAGAAGAACAGCTACAGGGCTTGATTATAATAGACTTAATATGCTTCTTGCTGTACTAGAAAGAAGAGCTGGACTTAGAATTCAGAGTCAGGATGTCTATGTAAATTTAACTGGAGGCATAAAAATTTACGAGCCTTCACTTGATTTAGGCATAGCCTGTGCAGTAGCATCGAGCTTTTCAAATAGAGAAATAAAAAGCAATGTGGCTTTTTTTGGAGAGATAGGCTTAACAGGTGAGATTCGCTCAGTGAGTTTTGGAGAAAAACGTATCAATGAAGCTTTAAAGCTAGGATTTGAAGAAGTTATAGTGCCTTATAGCACCGCAAAGGACCTTAAAAATATAAATTCAATTAAGATTACAGGAGTAAAAGATGTAAAGATGGCTCTTACTGTATCATTTAAATAAAAAAGGTAAAAGTCTAGCTTGACTGGACTTTTACCTGAAGATACATAGAATTTCCGCAGAATTTCCACAGTATTGTAAGTCATTTGTAAATCATAATAGGGCTAATATATTGTAAAATAGTACTGTGAAGATGTTTAAAAAAGACTGAATTTGCCTAGGGTTGTTATTTCATCGTGTTTTTTACTTAAGATATCACCAGGATTTAAATTTAGAGTGTTGCACAGAGCGGATATATAAAAAATATGATCGCCTATTTCGTGGATGAGTTGTTCTTTGCATCTAGGGCAAAGCTCACCTTCTATATGGCTACTTGTAAATTTATCAAGCTGGGAGTAATCTACATCTGTAGATAATTTTTGTTTGGAGGCGATTATACTGATACAACCACACTCTGTAACAGCTTTTGCTACAGCCCTACTTGTCCTAGCATCAGTTTCTTGAAGCTTAGTCATTATATCAAGTATGCTTTTATGTCTTATTAGAACCTCTTCAACTTTTTCGGTAAATTCATTTAGCTCCATCTTTTTACCTCCTTGTATTTATATATTTATTATACTTAAAGAACTTGCAAAAGGTCAACTGCGAAGATTGGATTAAATTGTGCTATAATGAATCTAGGTTTAGTCAAAAATTTTAGAAAGGTAGGTGAACACATGGTTAAGAAGATACTCAGAATTATTGTATCTTTAGTTGGAATAACTATTGGTGCAGCATTTTATATTTATTTAGAACGTATAGTTCCTCAGTATGCGCCCGAAAGTTTAGCATTAAAAATAGGACTAGCTTCTATTGTTTCTCTTTCATTCGGACTTATATTTTATTTTTTCTCTCCTTATATCATGAGTCTAGGCCAAAAAGCAGCAAATAAGATTGAAAATGAGGTTTCATCTATGCCCACAGGTGAAATCCTAACAGCAAGTATAGGACTTATATTAGGACTTATAATGGCTTATTTTATTAGTGGATTAGTTATTAATATTCCTCTTGTTGGAACTCCTATAGCCACACTTATTTATATATTTTTTGGCTATATTGGATACAATATCGCAAGCAGGAGAAAAGAAGATTTAACCAATCTTATAAATGTAGTAAAACCAACAGGAAGTAAAGATAAGGCAGGAAATGCTAAGAAATCTCATCATATTATACCTGCTAAGATTTTAGATACTAGTGTAGTTATAGATGGAAGAATAGCTGATATTGCTCAGACAGGCTTTGTAGAAGGTAAATTAGTGGTTCCTACTTTTGTATTAGAAGAATTAAGGCATATAGCTGACTCTGCTGATGATTTAAAAAGAGCAAGAGGACGTAGAGGGCTAGACATATTAAATATGATGCAGACAGAGCTTAAGCTGGATGTAGAGATTTGTGAGACTGATTTTGACGATATAGCTGAAGTCGATATGAAGCTATTAAAATTAGCTCAAGTTTTAGATGGCAAAGTTCTCACAAATGATTATAATCTAAATAAAGTAGCTCAGTTCCAAGGGGTGAAAGTACTAAATATTAATGAACTTGCTAATTCTATCAAGCCCTTAGTAATTCCTGGGGAAGAAATGCTAGTTACCATAGTAAAAGAAGGTAAGGAGCAAAACCAAGGAATAGCCTATCTAGATGATGGAACTATGATAGTAGTTGAAGGAGCTAGAAAACTCATCGGACAGACTTTCCAAGTTCTTGTGACATCAGTTTTACAGACAGCGGCAGGCCGCATGATATTTGCAAAACCAAAATAAGATTAGCCCTCCAAAGGTTTTTGGAGGGTTTTTAAATTTTTGATGTGGGGTATAGATATCCCAAACATAGCTAGCCATAAAAAGCCCATCTCAAATACATATCCATAATTTATAGCTAACATTATGGATGATAACAGCAGCAAAATTCCTGCTAGTTTTATTCTTTTTGGACTTAGAAAATATTTATCTCTATCAGAAGTAGAGAGTATATTTTTTAAGGTGGAGAGCCTAAAGGCAAAAATAGGTGTAATTACTGATACCATAAGTAGACTCAATATAGAAGTTTGGATTTTTTCTATAGTATAAAGGTTTAAGAAAGAAAGCAGTGAAATAAGTATCATAAAACTAGCGTAGGGAAGGTTTCTTTTTTGTCCACCTTTTAGCTTGTAGTCAGCAAATATAAATATAGAGGCACTAAGAGGAAAAATAAAGCTATAAAATAAATATAGATAAACTGCATAAAACAAAATGAAAATTAAATCGAAATTAGTAACAATACTGCCAGAGCTTCTAGTGAGTATCCTAGTAAGTAAGAGAAAAAATATACCTGGTAAAATTAGTAAATCATCGATAAAGAAAAGCATGAAAAATAAAGGGACAATTCCGTAAAATGCCTCTACCTTTGCATCGGGATCTAACTCTCTAGCAAAGCTCCAGCTAAGATAAATTCCTAAGGTTTTTACTAGGCTGTGCTTTATTGCTATTAATATTGGATTTTGCCTATAAATACTCCATGCATAAAATGCTATAAGAGAAAGTATCATAATTCCCATAATGTATCTGATGTTTTTAGCTTTTAATTCAAAATTTCTAATTAGACTTGAACTCACCTGCATAATTTCCTCCACTGGTTCTTATAAAAACTTTACAAAAAGAATAAAGCTAATTTTCAAAACTTCTAACATATAGTGTATAATACCATTATAAAATACTTATTTAAATATATTTTAAGAAAAGGAGTAAGCTATATGTATCAGGTTTTAGGAGATGAGGTTTATGACAGTCAAGATATAGCTAGAAAAATTGAGCAATATACTAGTTTTAGAGTAAAAGAAGATATGAGCAAGAGGACTAAGCGTGACGATGCTCTTGCATTTAAGCTGAGCATACCTGTAAAAAAACTAGATCCATCAGCAAGAGATTATATTGAAGACGAAAAAGAAATCAATAAGCTTATGATACTTGCAGACGAACTGAGTAATTCTCAAATGGAAAATTTAGGTCTTAAACATGTAATACAAAAATGTTATGCATATACTTATGATGAGGTAAAAAATGAAATCCTTCTTGTAAATGGTATTATGCATCTTTCCAATGGAAGAAGAAAACTTCCAGATGTTATTAAAAGATTACTTAGTCAAGTCTAAATAAAGGGCTAAAAATATATACAATATCTTAATAAATGTTAATATTTGTTAATATTGGGTAAAAACTTCTATCAAGAGCGATAGAAGTTTTTTTGTGGAAAGGGGAAATTATGAAAGTAGCATTAGGTTTAATAACAAAATACATTAATTCAGATATTTCTATTTTAGACTTTCTAAAAAACGCCAATAAATTTGGACATGAAATTGATGCATTGATAATCTGCTATTCCCACGGATATGATAGACCATTTATTGAAAAGTTAGAAAAAGAGTTCCCAAAAACCTATTTAATAAAAGTTAATCACAGTTATGATATGGAAAGAGATTTGAGGAAAAGAGGAATTAGAGCTAAAGATTTTATGCCTTTGATATATGCTGAGACTTTGGAGAACTATGGTATTTTGCCATATAGCACATATAGAAATACAGTATTAATCAAGGCTATGCTCTTGGAAATGGATGCCTTGTTCTTTGTGGATACAGATGTTTATCCCCTGCTTCTAAAAACTAGTCAAAGGAAAAGTAATCTTCCAGAATATATTTCATTAAGAGACAGCAAAGAACTAGAAAACTATGAATTAGAGGAAATCGATTTTTTCCAGAGACATTTTAAATACTTAAAAGAAGATGATGTAATGGTTACTACCAGTGATTATTCAGGATACTATATTATTCCTCCTATGGAATATGAGCACTTAGAAGAATATCTAGGAGGTCTTCAAAAAGAATCGGCTCTAGATTTTGTAAAAAGATGTAGTGGAACTGGTTGTATAAATTTTGCTTCAGAGCAAGAAAATCCTTTTGTCACTGATAAATTTCTAGGTGGAAATATGGCAATAAAACTCAAGGCATTTAAGGAGCTTCCTCCTTTCTTCTCAAGCACATATATGGCTGGAAATGAGATGGTATTAACTAGAGGTGAGGATACTCTTATGGGGACTTTTGCAAAAAACAATAAGCTAAAGGCTGTAGATATAGATACTCTAATATTTCACAACACTTATTCTGATTTTCCAAAAGTACCCGACATTGTAAACAGCGTGGCCATAAAAGATAGATTTTACTATGCATCACTTGGGTGGATAGGTAGAAACCCTTTTATGAACTATATAAACGGACATGACTACAAGGCGCTTTATGAAAAAGAAAAAGAGTTACTTATAAAAAGTAGTGTCTATACGGCTAGATACTTAAAAGACAGAAGATTTTTGATTATGCCAAACGCTATAGATAGTGCTATGAAGGATTTTAATAGGGTATTAGATGAATATGAGCTTTCTATGGAAGGCTTTGATCATATAAAAATGAAGCTTATTTAAGAAGGAGGATTCTAAAATGAAGGTATTACTTGTAAATCATTTTCCTCTTGAGGGTTCAGGAAGCGGTATTTATACCAAAAATATAGCTTCAAAATTAACTGAGCTAGGTCATGAGGTCATGGTGATTCTTCCAGAAAATAAAAAGATAAGTAAGCCATATAAAACAAAGACTATAATATTTAGAAGCGTGGAAAATAAAAATGATAAAGTAGATGCAGAGTTTAACTTTCCTTGCTTTACCACGCATCCTAAAAGCAATAACACTTTTTATCAGCTTACAGATGAGCAGATGCACCATTATATAAATTTGATGCAGCTAGCTATAGATGAAGCAGTAGCTACATTTAAGCCAGATATCATACATTGCCAGCATCTGTGGATAGCTCCTTATTGTGCTAGCAAGACAGGGATTCCTTATGTAGCTACAGCTCATGGTACAGATTTAAAAGGTTTGGTTTTAGATTCTAGATATGTGCCATATGCTCTTGAAGGGGCCCAAAAATCTAAAAAAATAATAACTATCTCCAAGCAAGTGGATTATGAGGTAGGGGAAAAATATTCAGTTCCAGATTCTATGAGAAAATTGATTTTAAATGGTTTTGATGAAAATATATTTAATTTAAAAGGAGTAAATAGGAAAGATGTTCTATCTAGCTTTGGCCTTCCGGATGCAGGTCATGTAGTTTCTTTTGTAGGGAAATTAGCTAATTTTAAAGGAGTGGATTTACTTCTAAAAGCAGCAAAAATTTACGAAGAAGAAATAGAAGATGTAATGACTCTTATAGTCGGGCATGGAGAACTTTATGAAGAACTTAATAATCTTAGAAGAAGTTTAGGCCTAAAACACGTCTACATGCTAGGGCATCAACACCAAGAAAAAGTAGCTGATATTTACAATATAGCTGATGTATCTACAGTGCCTTCAAGGAAGGAACCTTTTGGGCTAGTGGCTATAGAAGCACTAGCTTGTGGAACTCCAGTAGTAGTCACAAATGGAGGGGGACTGGTTGATTTTGTAGATGACACTATAGGAAGTGTAATAGATGAAGAAGACTATGAAGGCCTTGCAAGAGCTATAGTATCAGAAATAAAAAATCCTGATAAAAAATCTAAGAGAAAAAGAGCTCATCAGTTTGCCATGAAAGAGTTTTCTTGGAATAGGGTTATAAATGAAGTGATAGATGTCTATGAAAAAGCTATAAATGAATAGGTAAAAAAGTATAAACTTTTGTGAAAGGGGAAATTCTATGAGACGAGTAATGGTTATACCTGTATATTATTCACGGTCAAAATCAGAAGGGCATCAAGATGGGGATTCGGTATATGATCACCCCACGCCTATAGATGAGGATGGCACCTTAAAGAGGACATTAGAGAGTATTAGGATTATAAAGAATAAAGATTTTCAGCTAGTGATACTAGTATCTCCAACTAGTGAAGAATTTACAGAAAAAGCTAAAGAAAAGGTAAATAGAATTTTAACAGAAGTAAATTTGGATATTCAGACTTTTATTTTTACTCCTACAGAATTAGAAAGGATAAAGGATATAGCAGTCAAGCAAAATATAAATGAAAATGTAATTAATCTACTAGACATAAGTGGCTACGCAAATGTAAGGAATATGTGTATTTATACAGCATACATTCTAGGAGCAGAGATGGCAATGCTCATAGATGATGATGAAGTGTTTGAAAAAGAAGAGTTTGTTGATTTAGCCTCTCAGTATATAGGAGGAAGACTTTACGGAAAGACCATAGATGGAGTGGCAGGTTACTATCTTAATAAATATGGAAATTACTATGATGATGTAGATATAGAGCCATGGATGACCTACTGGGATAGATTTGGATTCAAAGGAAAAGCTTTTGATAAAATAATAGGACAAGAGCCTAGAATTAAGCTTACTCCTTTTGCATTTGGTGGAGCCATGGTTATTCACAGGAATTTATTTAAAACAGTGCCATTTGACCCCAATGTAACTAGAGGTGAGGATATAGATTATCTTATTAATGCAAAGATGTTTGGTTTTCACTTTTTCTTAGATAGAGAGCTTTCTATTAAACATTTGCCACCAAAAAAATCCCATCCTGTGTGGAAGAGATTTAGAGAAGATATCTATAGATTCCTTTATGAAAAAGCTAAAATAGATTCCCAAAAAGAAATGCCAAATATGAACAGAATAAGCAGTCATGATTTTGACCCCTATCCAGGAAATTTTTTAACTAATGAACTAGAGGATATGATATTTAAAGCAAATATTATGCTAGCCATGGACTATCTAAGCAATAATGATATAGAAGCTGCCAAAGAAACCATGAATAACATATATCTATCAAAATACGATGCTATACCTAAGTTTAATGTATTTGATACCTTTATAGAGCTTCAAAAAGATTGGAAGAATTTATTGAAATTTACTAAGCAATATATGATAGATATAAGAAGTATAATGGATATGGCAGAGTTTGGTTATGTGAAAAAATATGATAAGAAGTCAGAGCTAGTGTCAATGTCTAGAGATGAAATGGAAAAACTTCTTAGATCTATGGATTTCTTTAATAATCTAGAAAATGATGAGATAAATACTCTAGCAGCTATAGCAAAGATGAAAGAGTATCCGGAAAATACCTATATAGGTAAGGCAAATGAAAAGGTAATCAGGATGAGAATTATATACAGGGGAGTAGTAAGAATACAAAAAGAAAGTTTGTCAGGTGATTCTGTAGATTTAGCTATACTTGAAAAGGGGGATTATTTTGGAGAGAGTTTTGATAAAAACTTTACTTCCTATGTAGATATAATAGCTGATGAAGATTGTGAGCTCATAGAAATAGAGCATGCAGACCTTATAAGTCTTATAGAATCTCAGCCAATGCTTGGAATAAGGATTCTCCAAATGTTAAATGCAAAATTATCTCTAAAGCTAAAAACTCTAAATGAGCGTTATACATTGCTTTCCGACAAGGGTAGCAGTATATATTAAAAAAAGATGGGCTAGCCCATCTTTTTTTAATATATAAAAGCTTTTATTTATTTGGAAAATTTTAATTAGTAGCTAGATTTTTTGAAAAAATGATAAAGAAGGGAAACACCTGCTCCAGTACCCCCATATGGACACAGATTGCTTGGTTTATCTATCCATGATGGGCCAGCTATATCAAAGTGGACCCAAGGAAGTTTACTTGTAAATTCTTCTAAAAATAATGAAGCTGTGATTGTTCCAGCTGGTCTTCCGGGTGAATTTTTAAGGTCAGCTACTTCTGATTTTAGCATTTTCTTATATTCTTTTTCTAGAGGAAGTCTCCAAATTTTTTCACTGGATAGTTTTGAGGCAAATTCAAAATCTGCATACATACTATCATCAGAAGAAAGTGTAGCTATGACTTTTTCGCCAAGAGCAACTACTGCAGCTCCAGTAAGTGTAGCGATATCAATAAGCTTAGTAGCTTTTTCTTCTTTTACTGCATAAGTTAATGCATCTGCAAGAGTAAGTCTTCCCTCTGCATCTGTATTAGTGATTTCTATATATTTTCCAGCCATAGAGCCTATTATATCTCCAGGTTTATAAGCGTGACCAGAAATCATATTTTCGCAGCTTGCGATGACACCTGTAACATTAATTTTTAGTTTTTGAGAAGCTACCATTATCATAGCGCCAATAACTGCAGCAGCTCCACCCATATCAGATTTCATTGTAAGCATACCATCAGTAGGTTTGATTGAGTAACCGCCACTGTCATAAGTTAGTCCCTTACCTACAAGCCCGTAGATTTCAGGGTCTTTAGGATTGCCGTGGTATTTCATAGTGATGAGCTTCATTGGCTCAGATGAACCCTTGCCAACAGAAAGAAAGGCTTGCATATCCAGTGCTTTTATGTCTGCTTCGTCCATAACCTTAACATCAAAGCCATATTCTTTGCCGTATTTTTTTGCCTCTTCAGCCAGCATAGTAGGAGTCATGATATTGGCAGGTTCATTAACTAGAGTTCTTGC
>CAZFTH010000049.1:0-10319 GCA_964521745.1 uncultured Peptostreptococcaceae bacterium | reverse complement strand
AGCTGGAATATTTGTCCTAAGAAAAAAATTCTCTCATTTAAATCCAGCCTACAAAGTACCATTTTATCCTTTTGTTCCACTAGTTGGAATAGCTGGAGGAATATATATTCTACTTAGCACACTGGTAACTGATTTCAAAACTGCAGTTCTAGGAATATTAATTACTGCTCTAGGAGTTCCAGTTTACAACCACATTACAAAATCAAAAAAAGCTTAATATTTAGAACACATTTAACTATTAACATTGACTATTTATTTAAATTTTTCCTTTGTATATTTTAGTTTAAAAACTAAATTACCTGCGATATCATACTTATTAATTTAATATTATACGTAAATAGAGATAATCTCGTCCTTGAAAGCCTAAGCTTTTTAGGGCGAGTTTTTATATGCTAAAAAATATAAAGAAATTCCTGATTATAAACTATCTTTGATTGAAACAGTTACTATTAAGAAAAGTAGTTTATATTGTTATTTATCTAATTTTATGATAAGGTATTTGGGTACTTAAAAAACTTTTATAGTTTTCTTAGTAGAAATTAGAGATTGGAGAGTCACTGATAATGGAAAAAAAAGAAAATCAAAATGTAAGAGAAGATATTGTAGAAGCAGCTATAGTATTGTCAGGTATTAAGGGAATAAAATTTACAACCGATGAGCTAGCACATGAATTAGGAATGAGTAAAAGAACTCTTTATAAATATTTTTCTTCTAAAGAAGATATTCTTCATGCCATTATTGATAAATTTTTAGATAGGGTTAAAACAAAAGAAGACGAAATAATTGCAAATGACACTCTTTCGGATTTAGAAAAGATAAAAGCAATATTAAATATTTTTGTGAAAGATTTTAGAATTGTTTATATTAATAATTTTTTAGAAATGAAATATTATTATCCAAATGAGTGGAATCGAATTGAATTATGGTTAGATTCATGGAATCCACCTTTAGATTTAATTCAAAAAGAGATTGAGAAAGGAAATATAAGAAAAGTGAATATTGTGGTATTAAGACATATGGTTAAGGGCTGTCTATTTTCATTAGTAGATAAAAAATTTTTATATAATAACAATTTAACTATACAAGATGCTTACAAGTCTATGATAGATATATTTCTCAATGGTGTGCTAACAGAAAGGGGATAAAGTTTTATGTTTATTAGTAAAAAATATTCAAAAATATATGTTTTGTTTGCAGGTATGCTTTTATTTAGCTATATAATGGTGGGCTGTAGTAAGCAAGAAGAAATTATTGAAGAGATTGTTAAACCTATCAAAATTGATGAAGTTTCAGATAATTATCATCAAGAAGTATTATCTTTAAGTGGCAATGTTGTTCCAAGAAAAATTGTAAAAGTAGGTTTTAAGAACCCTGGTTTAATAGAGAATATCGATATAGAAGAGGGAGATTTTATCAGCGAAGGTAAAAAAATAGCTAAAATAGATACTACAGAATATGAATTGCAAGTAAGAGCATCCTCTGCTGAACTAGAGTCAGCAAGTATACAAATAGATACTGAAATACCAGCAAAAGTAAACCAAGCAAAAGCTCAACTTGAATTAACAGAGCTAATGTATGAAAGAATTCTAACCTTGTATGAAGCTGGAGCTGCAACAAAAGCTCAGCTAGATGAGATAAGTGCAAAAAAAATATCTGATGAAAATACATATAAGTTAGCTGTGGATGCTGAAGTAATAGCAAGGTCAAAGTTGAAAAAAGCGGAGGCTGGACTTGAGCTTTCTAAGACTCAGCTATCTGATACTATCATATACAGCCCTATAAATGGAATTGTGATAAGTAAGTTGTCGCAAGCTGGAGAATTAGTAGCAAAAGGATATCCCGTTGCAGTTATAGGAGATATACATGAAGTAGATGTAGAGATAGGAATATCGGATAAAGATATATCAAATATAAAGATAGGTCAAGAAGTAGATGTATATATTTATGGATTAGAAAAAAGTTTTAAAGGAAAAGTAAATGAAATATCAGCTACTGCGGATCCAAAAACTAGGACATTTGCTGTAAAAATTGGCTTGAGCAATAATGATTTTAATATTCGCCCAGGTATGATAGCTAAAGTCGATATACCACTAAAGTCAACTAAGGGTGTTTTTATTCCTTTATCAAGTGTTTTGTCTAAAGGTGATAAAGAATTGGTTTATCTTTATGATGAAACCAATCAAACAGTAAAGTCTGTTGAGATTGAAACTGGAAAAATAATTAATGATACAATTACAGTGATTTCTGGACTAAATTCAGGAGATAAAGTTGTTGTAGATGGACAATATAGACTTCAAGATAGTGATAAAGTAAAAATTAAGGAGTAAAAATATGGTTAAATGGAGTACTACTCATAGAAGTATAGTTATGTTAATATCCTTTTTTCTATTGCTTGCTGGAATAGTATTATATGGAGGGATGGAAAGACAAGAAAATCCAAGTATATCATCACCAGTAGCTCTAGTAAAATGTATTTATCCTGGTGGCAGTCCCGAAGATGTTGAAAAACTTATATTGAAACCTTTAGAAGAGAAATTAAATCAAATTTCAGAGATAAAAAGAACTGATGGATATGCTATGGATAGCGTTGGAATTATTAAAGTTAAACTTAAAGATATGACAGATGATAATATTCAAAAAACTTGGGATGAAGTAAAAGAAGAAGTAGAAAATGCTCAAAGCGATTTACCTCAAGAAGCTTATAAAGTTGAAATAGATACAAATTTTACAGATCCATATGGAATATTGCTATCTGTTTCTAGTGATAGTTATGGATATAAGCAAATCAATCAGATGGCAGACGCATTAAAAAAAGAGTTAGAAAAAAATGCTGGTGTAAGAGAAGTAAATATATATGGTGAAATAGAAGATAATATAGAAATAATTATGGATATGCAAAAAGTAAAGCAGTATGGAATATCTCCAAATACAATAGTAAAAGCTGTAAAAGCTAGAAATGTTAATATACCAAGTGGAAATCTCGAGTTAGATAATTTGAAAGTTCCAATACACGTTTCTGGAGAATATGAAAACATAGAGGAAATAAAGCAAACTATTATCGGAGTATCAGCAAGTGGAACGCCTATATACTTAAATCAAATTGCTGATGTTGTATTTACTGCACAAAAGCCTGATTCTAAAGCTTTATTTAATCAAAAATCTGCGGTTATAGTTGGGGTTAAGTATGCAGAAAAAGAAAATATGGTTAGAATAAAAAAAGACATAGATGAGATTATTAAAAGATTTAAAAGTGAGCAACTCTATAATGAAATTAGTATAGATATAGTAACTGACCAAGCCTCTTTTGTAGATTCGGCAATAACTTTGTTTGAAGGAAATTTGATATCAGCAGTGGTTTTAGTAGTAATTGTCATTCTTATTGCTATGGGTTTAAGAAGTGCTGTGGTAGTTTCTTCTTCTATTCCATTAATAATCGCTATGATATTTGTTTTTATGAAGTTTACTCAGATACCTTTGCATCAAGTTTCAATAGCTTCGCTTATTATATCTTTAAGTCTTTTAGTTGCAAATGGTATTGTAGCAAATGACAGTATTTATTTATATTTAGAAAAAGGATATGATAGAAAAGAAGCATGTATAAAGGGTGTTAATGAAGTAAAAATACCAATACTGACATCAACATTAACTACTATAGCTTCCTTTTTACCTTTATCTATGATGGTGGGTTCAGCTGGTAAATTTGTAAATACACTGCCTGTTTTAGTGTCAGTGGCTTTAATTGGATCTTTTGTTTCATCCTTAACTTTAGTTCCTGCTATGGGATATACTTTTTTGAAAAAACCTGATAAAAATAATAAAAAAATAAAAAAATTAGAAAAAAAAGGAAATAAGAAAACTAAGTATAATTTTGACTTAGGGTCTATATCTGAAATGTTTATTTCTGGGTATAAAAAATTATTAGGAAAATGTTTAGATAAACCTAAGTTTATAATTAGCTTGGCCATAATTACTTTGATCCTTAGTGGATTGTTAATACCTTCATTAGGAGTTCAATTATTTCCACCAGTAGAAAGGGATCAATATTATATTGATGTCAGTGTTCAAGACGGCAGTACAGTTGAAGAGACTACTAATAAAGTTAAAGAAATAATTAGCGTTTTAGAAGATGAAGAGAGTGTCAAATCTGTATTAGCAATGGCAGGAGATGGAATGCCTCAATATTATATTACCTTTACTGCAAATAATATTTCTAGTAATAAAGCACAATTGCTTGTAAATGGTAAACAAAGTGAAATAAATAAAATACAAGATAAAATTGAATCTAGCGTAACAGGTGTAAATGCAAATATACGTAGGTTAGAACTAGCTATGCCAGTAGATTATCCAGTACAGGTGAGAATAAGTGGACCGGATATTACTGAATTACAGATGTTATCTGAAGAAGTTAAAATGATTATGGCAAATATTCAAGGTAGCAAAAATATCGATGACAATTATGGCCTTAGGGCAAAGAAACTAAATATTAAAGTTAATGAAGAAAAGGCAAATATGGTTGGGCTTACTAATTATGAGATTTCAAGTACAGTAAGAATGGCTATAAATGGTTTGGAAATAACAAAACTTAAGCAAGAAAATATAGAAGATGATGATTTGCCGATAATCATAAAAATGAATGAAGAATATAAAAATAGCAAGGATGCATTGGAGCAAATTTTCTTTAGCTCAAGCATTACTGGAGAAAATATTAATTTGAGAGATATAGCTAACATAGAAGAAGAATCTTCTTTAAATAGGATATCAAAAAAAGATGGTAGCAGAACAATAACTGTAGGAATGTTTGCTAAAGAAGGCTATAGTTCTGATAGATTGTTAAGGAATTTAATGGAAGAGATGGAAGATTTTGAACTTCCAGACGGCTATACGATGGAGTTTGGCGGAGAAAATGAAGAAAGAAATGATGCATTTACATCTATGATTGTTCCATCCATTCTTGCTATTGCTTTAATATACTTGATATTAGTAATGCAGTTTGGAGATTTAAGAGAGCCATTTATCATAATGGGAACGATTCCCTTATCTTTTATTGGGATTATTTGGGGATTGAAATTTACAGGATATCCTATTGGCTTTATGGCCTTACTAGGAGCTATTAGTTTGATGGGTGTTGTGGTGAATAATGGAATAGTTATCTTAGATTACATTAAGCTCTTGATTAAGGACAATGATGATATTAAAGATGCTATTGTGACAGCATGTAGTGTAAGAACAAGACCTATAATCATAGGCATGATTACAACAGTAATTTCTTTAATACCTTTAGCTATATCAGGAGGAGATTTATGGGCTCCAATGGCTACAGCTATAATATTTGGAATGATTTTTTCTTCTTTTCTAACAATGCTAGTAATTCCATGTGCATATCTTGTAGTAGAAGGAGAAAAATCTTTAATAAAGAAATTTACAGAATATCTTAGAAGTAAATAGAATCAAAAAGAGCTTAATATTTTAGTTTACAAATTAAATTATCTGTGATAACATACCTATTAATTTAATATTATGCGTAGATGGAGAAAGGCTCGTCCTTGAAAGCTTAGGCTTTTTAGGGCGAGTTTTTTTATACTAAAAAACAAAGGAGGAAAAATAAATGAAAAAGAAAGTAGAGACAAACGGTCATAATCACGTGGAGCTAATATCCGAGGAAATGAAAGCTCTTGGCTATACCATAAAGCGAGTGTACTAAAAAAGGGACCTACCGGTCCCTTCCTCTATCCTATAATATGCACAGCTCTTTATCTGCTTTATTTAGCACTTCGCATCCATCTTCAGTAACTAGTACTAGGTCTTCTATTCTTACTCCGATTTCTCCTGGTAGATAGATACCTGGCTCTATAGAAAATATCATTCCTGGCTCAACTTTGTCTGTGTTGATAGCAGAAACATCGCCGTAATCATGTACATCAATACCTATAGAGTGTCCTGTTCTATGAGTGAAGTATTCACCATAGCCTTTAGATGCTATGTAGTCTCTAGCAGCAGCATCAATATCACAGAATCTAACTCCAGGCTTAACAGTATTAATAGCTCTTTTATTAGCTTCTAGTACTATTTCAAATACCTCTTTAGCCTTGTCACTAGCTTCCTTTAAAAACACTGTTCTAGTCATATCTGAGCAATATGAATCTTTTGCACAGCCTATATCTAGAATGATGCTATCCCCTATCTCAGCAACCTTATCAGTATTTGAGTGGTGAGGGTTAGCTGCATTTGCTCCAAATCCTAATATAGGCTCAAATGAGAATCCATCAGTTCCTAGCTCTTTGTAAATCCCTTGAAGCACCTGCATTAATTCCTTTTCGCTGTGACCTTTAGTTACTTCATTTTTTAGCTTTTCCATTGCTAAATCATTAAGTCTTGAAGCCTCTCTCATAAAATCTTTTTCTGCTTCATCCTTAATCATTCTCACTCTGTCTACGATTAATGAACCATTTACATATGAGCTTCCAGCTTTTAGCTGCATTAATCCAATTAAAAATCTAGCTGGCCAGTTTTTGTCTACTCCTACTGCCTTGTCTTTTAAAATAGCCTCTGACAGAATTTTTATAGAATTATTTGTATCATCAAACCAAACTATCTCTACTCCTAAATCCTCACTTATAGGGAAAAGCTTGTTCACAAAAAGCTTATGCTCTCCTCTTGTGCTGATATAAAGAGCTAGCATTCTCTCTCCTGGATGAATCCATTTACCTGTTAAGTAAAAAATTGATGCTGGATCAGAAATTATCATCTGCTCCAGATTCTCTGCTTTCATTTTTTCTAAGATACTTTCTAGTCTGTTTAATTTCATAGTCTTATCTCTCCTAAAAAAATAATTCAAAATATAAAAATCATACAAATTACCAGTAAATAACATTTTTAACTTTATAATATTATACCCATACAGCATACTCACTGCCATATGGGTATAAATTATTTTAATTTTTTATGATACTAAAGCATCTTCATTAACATCATTATCATCTTCAAGTAAAGTAGTAAGCTTTTTGTCAAATACAAATAGCATTACAGCAGCTACAAATAGTATTGCAGGTATTACTGAATACGCTTGAATAACTGAGAATTTTGAAGCAAATGCATATAGATATCCATATGATTTACCAGCTATAAAAGTTGCAAATGTCCATACTCCCATAAGCACTGATACCATTTTATTCGGAGCATATTTAGCTACAAATGAGTTTCCTAGTGGCGAGAAGAACATTTCTCCTACACTTAGTAGTAAACCAAAAGCAATCAGCCAAAGTAGACTTGCCTTAGATGCATCACTAGCACCTACTCCTCTTGAAAACTCTGCAAATACTAGCATTAAAAATGCCGCTCCTAGAAGTCCAAGTCCTATACCTAGCTTTTTAAATAAACTAAGGTCTCCTCTTGCTGTCTTTGATAATTTAAACCAAAGCATACCAAGAACTGGCCCTAAAGCTATACAAGTCATTGAATTTAATGAATCAAACCATGAAAGTGGAACATTAAAACCACCTACATTCATATCTATAAATGCTGCACCATAATCGTAAGCAGCTAGGTATGTAAGATACCAGAACACCCAGAAAATAACTGAAAAAGTAGAAATTAAGATAATCGCAAATACTTTCTTCTTTTCAGACTTAGTAAGAGGCTTATTTTCAACTACTACATCTTTCTCTACTTCTTTTCCTAGTTTAAATGGTTTCTTACCAACTTCTCCCAAAAACTTGCTTCCAAATAAGAACCATACTAAGTCAATTCCACAAATTACAGCACATACTTGAAAAGCTGCTCTAAATCCTTGCACTTCACCTTGAGCAAATGTACTTGCAACTAAAATTCCTACGGCTGTAGTTCCTATAAAGGCTCCTATATTAACAAATGAATATTGAGTAGAAAATGCAGAGTCTAATTGCTCTTTATCATCAAATAAAGCACCACTAATAGCTGCAACATTACCTTTGAATAAACCAGTTCCTATAGCTACAAGGGCAACCATTATATTCATACCTACTGCATCAGTTGCTGTAGACCCTACCCAGTAACCAGCACCCATAAGTGCTATACCAACAGGAACGCAGTATCTTGCTCCTATATATCTATCCGAGATATATCCACCAATAATCGGTGCCAAATATGTAAATGCAACAAGGTTAGACTGAATAAGCGCTGCCTCTACAGTCGTAAGACCTAACCCTCCTGTTAATACTGTCGCTGCTACGAAAACATAAATCAGATACTTAGCAGCATAATATGCCATTCTTTCAAACATAAATGCAACACTGCATACGTAGAAACCAAATGGTCTTTTGTTCTTTACTACCACATCACTCATGTTCTTCCCTCCATTAGTATAATTTCATATAAAATATGATATCCTCTAGAAAACAAATCGTTTTCCTAGAGCTTAATTAAAATTGTGTGAAAAGTTAAAACTATCACAATTGTTAATCTAGACAAAATTATATATTGTATTACTAAAAATTTCAACCATAATTTTAATAATACTGTAAATTTTCTATATATACAGTAAATATAGCTGAATTTTTTACAGTAAGATTGAACTAAGTTGAGCTTATATGGTATTATTATCCTATATTTATTATTAGAAAATTGGAGACAAAAAATGGAGATACTAAGCGAAATAGCAGATAAGATAAAAGAACTAAGAAAAGAAAAAGGATATACACTTAAAGATTTAGCTGATAAGACAGAGCTTTCTGTAAGTTTTCTATCCCAAGTTGAAAACGGCTCATCCTCACTTGCAATTACATCACTAAAAAAACTAGCTGATGCATTTTCAGTTCCTATGACCTATTTTTTCTACAGCATGGAAATTCATAACTATCATGTAAAAATTGACGAGCAAAAATCTTTTAAAATGGAAGGTCTTCCTTCTGAATTTGTGAGATTGAGTGGAGATTTTTCTGGCAGAAGCTTGGAATCAATGATTGTAACTATTCCTGGAGGTCAAAAGCACGGACATAAGTACAACCACCCTGGCGAAGAATTTGCCTATGTATTAGAGGGTGTATTAATCGTGGAAATAGAAGACAAGGAATACCTAGTTCAGGCAGGTGACTCTATACACTATCCATCTACAATGCCTCACCAGTGGAGAAACCCTCTAGGCTCTCCTGTGAAAATTCTTTCAGTCATAACTCCAGCTGTATTTTAAAGCATAAAATTAGTTTATACAAAAATTAAACGCTCTATTTATGAAAAAATCATAAGCAGAGCGTTTTTTATTGTTAACCTATTTTTGTCTAAATACTTGTTTTTCTACTTATATCTAAATGTTCCAAATTTCTTCATTACCTCATCCATATTTTCATCACTTAAAATATTTGGTGTTCCTAGGGTTTTTGTCAGGTAATAAACCTCTGAGACAAATTCCAAATGCTCAGCTGTAGAAAACGCTCTGTCAACATCTTCCCCTAGAGCAATAAGTCCATGATTTGCAAGAAGAACAGCATTTGAGTCTCCTATGGTCTCAAGAGCTTTTTTAGCTAGCTCTTCAGAACCATAAGTAGCATATCCGGTGCATTTTACTCTATGCCCAGCCATGCCTATTAGGTAATGTACAGCAGGAAGCTCCCATCCCATGCAAGCTATTGCTGTTGCAAATTTAGAGTGCGTATGCACTATCCCGCTTACGTCAGCTCTATTTTTATAAAATGCTAAGTGCATACCTGCTTCACTAGATGGTCTATGCTTTCCTTCTACTAGATGGCCATCAATATCTAGGATTACTATATCTTCAGGTGTAGTTTCATAGTAATCAAGTCCACTTGGACTTATAGCAACTAGATTTTTTTCTCTGTTATATACACTGATATTTCCTCCAGAGCCTGTAGTTAGTCTCCTATCAATTAGCTTTTTCCCATACCTTACGACTTGCTCTTTTTCATATTCCATCATCTTGATATTCACCTGTTCCCCTAAATTAATTTTTTAATTTTATCTATTAAAGCTACATAATCCTTGCCTGTCTTGATTTTATATCTGTCTTTAATTAGGCTCTTTCCTAAAAGGATTAAAAATTTATCCATATATACTCTAGCTTCTATACTTTCAATGGATTCAATTTCTTTAACTTTTGAATCTCCTATTGTTCTTCTTATTATTTCTGTTCCAGCCATTCCAGCAGCATCCTCTAGTATGCTAGCTATCATCCATCTTTTATATAGAGGATTTTTTGCCATAGGATCAATTACTTTTTCATCATAGGCTCTGCCAAACTTCTCAGTAAACTTATCCATTATTTCCGCTATAGTAGTCTCTAGGTAACTAAGATAAGCTCTCTTTTCGACTTCATCACTCATAACTATGTC
>CAZFTH010000048.1:0-10446 GCA_964521745.1 uncultured Peptostreptococcaceae bacterium | reverse complement strand
TGGAATAAATATTGACCTTATAAATCTTCAGTGGCTATATAGGGCTCACAAGTATTATGGCCTGTCTTCAGAAGAAATCTTAAACTACACTTTGCCTGGAGGTGATAGGTATAAGTTTTCTCAGTTAAAGGAATTAATATATCAAGAAGATCCAGTGGAAGCTGTTATAGCTTCGGCAAAGTATACTTATCCAAAGATAATTGCTATGAAGGATATTTATATAGAAAGAAAGATATATCAGTATCTTTATGCTATGTTCAAAAAAGCAAACAGGGAAAATAGGATGAATATTGCAAAGTTAACTTCTGTTCTTCATTTTTTAGAGTATGAGATTAGGGATATTATAACGATAATTGAAGGTATTAGGTATGATGTATCTGTTGAATCTATGAAGGACTTTTTAATTAGGGACTTTGATTAAATGCTTGTTTAGATAAATATGAGAATAAAGAAGGTGAGTACGTGGCAGTTGAGAAGATGCAAATGATGAACCTTGTCGCACCCATAGATGACATGCATGATTTGCTTCAAGAAATAGTCCTGATAGAAAAAATCCATATTAAAAACGCAGTCAAGGAAATTCAAGATTCTAATTTTACACTAGCTGTATTGGAAGAACATTTGGATTCTATTGCGGATATGGGAACTATAGTTAAGTATAGGGCTGATAAGAGCAATTTTAAGACCTATCAGGATAAGCTAAATTATTTGGCAAATGCCCTCGATATGGTACTAGAACCTAAGACGGATATAAATAGAAAGCGAGATATCGAGGATGCTGTAGCTGAGCTTGATAGTATAGCTGATAAGGTTGCTCCTATTCAGGACAAGTTAACTGAAAGAGAAGAAACACTTCACAGATATGAAGATTTTCTTGAGAGTATTGAGTATCTCAAGGATATCAATATAGACGTATGTGCTCTTTCTAGGATGAAGCATTTTAATTATCATATAGGGACGCTGACAAAGGATAAGAGGTTAAAGCTGAGAAATAACTATGAGAATATCTCAGCTATAGTGCTTCATATAGGTAGCTCTGTGGACGGAGAAGCCTACCTTATTTTTTCGCCTGCTCAGCTGGAATATGAGGCTGAAAGGATTTTGAAATCACTTAATTTTAAAGAGATTCCTCTTCCTGCTCAGTTTGAGGGTGTACCTAGTGAGATTTATCAAAAAATTCAAGATGTAATTATAGAGGTAAAGCTAGATATTCAGGATTTAAAAAATCAAATATCTCAGCTAAAAAAGGATTATGAGGACAAGGTCGACAGGATTTATTCTAGGGTTTTATTAGAGGAACGTATAGAGAATTTAAAAGATCATGCGGCTATATCCCAGCACTTTTTTTATTTTTCTGGCTGGATTCCAGATGTGGAAGCTAGTAAAATCAAGAAGAAGCTAGAAGAAATATGCCCTAGGGTTATAGTTGTATTTTCTGAGGTGGAAGCTGTTCCCAAGAGGGTAGTTCCCCCTACAAAGCTAAAAAATAGCTGGATACTTAAGCCTTTTGAACTTCTTGTTAATCTTTATGGAGTTCCAAACTATAAGGAGATGGATCCTACTATATTTTTAGGTATGACTTATTTGATATTATTCGGTGCTATGTTTGGAGATGTAGGCCAGGGGGCGATACTTTTTTTAGCTGGTTGGATGATTAAGAAGAAGGATTCGCTTAAGACTCCTGGAGAAATTATGCTGAGAATAGGACTTAGCTCTGTATTTTTTGGCTTTATGTATGGAAGTGTATTTGGTTTTGAACATTATCTACCAGCACTTTTAGTACATCCTATAGAAAATATAGATTTTGTACTGTATTCTTCTATAGGGTTTGGGGTAGTCTTACTTCTTATAAGTTTTGGGATATCAATTAGAAATACTCTCAAAATTAAGGATTATGAACAGGGAGTGTTTGGCAGAAACGGTATAGTAGGGCTTTTGTTTTATATAGTGCTTTTAGTAGGTATTCTTCAACTAGTCTTGTCAGATAAGATAATTTCTATGAGTGTCTTGATAATTTCAGGTATTATTTTGCTGGCTATGATGTTGTTTAAGAAGCCTCTTGCTGGGATTTTGTTCAAGCAAGAGGCTATATATCATGAAGGAAAGAAAGAATATTATATCGAAGGTGGATTTGATTTAGTGGAGACGCTGCTTAGCCTTCTTTCTAACACTATATCATTTATTAGGGTAGGAGCCTTTGCCTTAAACCACGTTGGACTGTTTTTGGCCTTTACAACTATGGCGAATCTCAGCAATAACAGAGCTATAGGGGCCCTTATATTAATTGTTGGAAATATTATTATAATAGGTCTAGAAGGCTTAATAGTTTTCATTCAAGGCCTAAGATTAGAGTATTATGAATTATTTAGCAAATACTATACAGGAGACGGGATAGCCTATTCTCCATTTAAGTTAAATTTAGAAACGGAGGAAAGAAAATGAAAATAATACTTGCACTTATGATTTTATTTGTTATGTCTACCATCGCTTTTGGAGTTAAGCTATATGTCAAAAACGAGCAAAGCTCAGGAAGCTTAAAGAAACTCCTTATAGCAAATATCACAGGATTTGCTCCTCTTGCAGCTATGGCTATATTACTACTTGTTCCAGATTTAGTTTTTGCAGCTACTGAAGGCGCTCCGTCTAGTAGTTCAGGGCTCGGCTATATAGCAGCAGCCCTATCTACAGGTATGGCTACTATAGGAGCGGGATATGCAGTTGGAGCAGTTGGTTCATCTGCTCTAGGCGCTGTATCTGAGGATGAAAAAATTCTTGGTAAGACCCTTATTTTCGTAGGTCTAGCAGAAGGTATAGCTATTTATGGACTTATTATTTCTATTTTGATTTTGGGAAGACTTTAGGAGTGGATAGATATGATGAAATCCTTCCTCATCAGTGATAACAGAGATACCTATGTAGCTATGAGATTAGCTGGGATAAATGGAGTTATCGTTCATGAAAGAGAAGAAATTTTAGAAGCTATGAAGCAGGCATTAGATGATTCTAGTATAGGAATATTAATCCTCACTGAGCTTATTCTTGAAAAAGTGGAAAAAGAAGTTATGTCCCTTAAGCTTCATAGGAAATATCCCTTAATAGTTGAAATTCCAGACCGTCATGGACAAAGGCGGGATGCAAATTATATTACAAGGCACATTAATGAATCGGTAGGTATAAAAATATAGAGCTGATCAAACAGAGGTGATTAAATGGTAACCTTAGAACAAAAACTGAGTTTGTTTAAAAAACTAGTAGATGAGAAGGTTCAAAAAGAGATAGATGAGCAGATATTAAATAAAGATGATGAGATAAAAGAATTTTTGGAAAAGGAAAAGCAGGTTTTAGAGTCAAATGCAAATCGTACTAAAAAAGCTGCTATAGAGAGAATAAAAAGGCAAAAATCAGAAGCTATTTCTACTATGATTCAAAAAGAAAGAAAGCAGTATTTAAAGAAAAATGAAGAAATATTAAGAGATTTGCTGGCAAAGGTAGAAGATAAGATAAGAGATTTTATGCAGACTGATAAGTATAAGGAACATGTAGAATCAAGTATGATTACGGCTCTTGAAGCTTTTTCAAAAGATGAGCATATCTATGTTTCTATCCCAGCAAATAATTTTAATAGGGCAAAGGAAGGAGCCGAGGAAGCTCTCAAAAAAGCTGGATTTGAAAACTATACAGTGATAGAAGCAGAGCTTAATTATATAGGGGGATTTGTACTAGAGAATCAAAAACAAACTATAAGGCTTAATAAAACTTTTGCTGAAGCACTTTATCTAAAAAGAGAAGATTTAGGTCAAATGCTTCACGACGCAATAAGAAGAGGTGACTCTATATGATGGAAAAAATAGCTACTACCGTTTCCATCAATGGGCCTGTTGTTAGGGCTAAGAATATGACTGGATTTAAAGTAAGGGAAATGGTAATGGTAGGCGAAAAGAAACTTTTAGGGGAGGTTATCTCCCTAAAAGATGATACTGGCACTATTCAGGTCTATGAAGAGACTGAGGGGTTAAAGTCAGGAGAGAATGTATATTCAACAGGCAATCCTCTATCTCTTACTCTTGGACCTGGTATGATAGGAAATGTCTTTGATGGGATTCAGCGTCCGCTTGAGGCTATAGAAAAAATATCAGGTGGGTTTATAGCTGAAGGAATAGGATTATTGTCTTTGGACAAGGAAAAACTCTGGGATGTAACTATTCTAGTATCAGAAGATGATTACGTGGAAAGTGGAGAAATCTATGCTACAGTTCAAGAGACTTCTCTTATAGTCCATAAATTACTAATTCCACCAGGAGTAAGTGGAAACTTGAAAGATGTAAAGCCATCAGGCCAGTATACTATAGATGAGGTAGTTGCGACTGTTTCTTGTAGTGACAAACTCTATCCTCTTAAACTTCATCAAGTATGGCCGGTAAGAGAGCCTAGGCCTGTAAAGGAAAGAATGGCCATAGATAGGTTGTTAATCACTGGTCAAAGGGTTCTAGATATTTTCTTTCCTATAGCAAAGGGAGGAACTGCGGCTCTTCCTGGAGGTTTTGGAACAGGAAAAACCATGACTCAGCATCAGCTCGCAAAATGGTCAGATGCAGATATCATAGTCTATATAGGCTGTGGGGAGCGTGGAAATGAAATTACTGAGGTACTAGAAGACTTTCCTAAGCTGATTGACCCTCGCTCTGGAAAGCCACTTATGGAAAGAACTATATTAATTGCAAATACCTCTAATATGCCAGTTGCAGCTAGAGAGGCAAGTATATATACAGGAATTACTATGGCTGAATATTTTAGGGATATGGGCTATCATGTTGCCATAATGGCAGACTCTACATCTAGATGGGCTGAGGCTCTTCGTGAGATTTCAGGCCGTCTAGAAGAGATGCCGGCAGAGGAAGGCTACCCAGCTTATCTTCCTTCTAGATTAGCTCAGTTTTATGAAAGAGCAGGCTTTGTAAGAAGCCTGTCAGGAGTAGAAGGTTCAGTTACTATTATCGGCGCAGTATCGCCTCCAGGAGGAGATTTCTCAGAACCTGTAACGGAAAATACAAAGCGTTTTGTAAATGCATTTTTAGCTCTAGATAGAAAGCTAGCTTATGCTAGGCACTATCCTGCGATAGGATATCTTACTAGCTACAGTGGATACAGCAAATCTCTTCGTAACTGGTACTATGAAAATGTAAGCGAGGATGTACTGGAAATAAGAGAAAAGATGCTCTTTATATTGCATGAGGAAGAAAAGCTTAACTCTATAGTTCAGCTAGTAGGTGAAGATGTGCTTCCGGATGACCAGAGGCTTACACTAGAGATTGCAAAAGTTATAAAAAGAGGATTTTTACAGCAAAATGCAATGCACAAGGATGACACTTTTGTGCCTATTATCAAGCAATATGAAATGCTAAAAGTGATATATCATCTTTATACTAGAGCTCTTGCTGCTGTAAAAGCAAATCTGCCTTTATCAGAAATTAGGAATCCTGAGATTTTTGACGATGTTATAAAAATGAAATACACAGTGCCAAACGAAGATTTATCGCTTATAGACGATCTTCATTATCGTATTGATTCGTATTTTGATGTTTTAGCTACTAGATACGCATCGGTTACGGAGGTGGTATAGATGAATACAAAAGAATATTTGAAGCTAGATACAGTAGTGGGCTCTCTTATATCTCTTTCGGGAGCTGAGGATGTAGCCTACGGTGAGATTATAGATATAGTAGTAGATGGGAAAAATAAAAGAAGAGGCAAGGTGGTTATGGTAGATGAAAATTCTATTATAGCTCAAGTCTTTCAAGGAACTCAGGGTATATCTACAGAAAATACATCTGTAAGATTTACAGGGCATCCTCTAGAGATTCCTTTATCACGTGATATACTAGGAAGAACTTTTAATGGTCTAGGAATGCCAGTAGATGATGGACCCCAGGTCTATAGCAGTAAAAAACACAATGTAAATGGCAGACCTATGAATCCGATTTCTAGACGTTATCCTAGAAATTACTTGGAAACGGGTATATCAGCTATTGATTCGCTTATGACTCTTATAAGGGGACAAAAGCTTCCTATATTTTCTGGAAATGGTATGCCTCACAACGAGCTTGCGGCTCAGATAGCAAGGCAGGCTAGGGTAAGAGGAGAAGAAGAAAACTTTGCTATAGTATTTGCGGCTATGGGTGTAAAGCACGATGATGCAGATTATTTTAGAAAGAGTTTTGAATCTTCGGGAGTATTAGAAAGAGTTGTAATGTATTTGAATCTAGCTGATGAACCTGTAGTTGAGCGTATTACTACGCCTAGATGTGCGCTTACTGCGGCTGAATATTTAGCTTATGAAGAGGGTATGCATATTTTAGTTATCATGACTGATATGACAAGCTACGGAGAGGCACTTCGTGAGATATCATCTGCTAGGGAAGAGGTGCCTAGTAGAAAGGGTTATCCAGGGTATCTATATAGTGACCTTGCCCAGCTTTATGAACGTGCAGGTATGTTAGATGGAGCAAAAGGCTCTGTGACCCTTCTTCCTATACTCACTATGCCAAATGACGATATAACCCATCCTATACCCGACCTTTCTGGATATATAACAGAAGGGCAGATAGTGTTATCAAGGGATTTATATCAGAAAAATATTTATCCCCCGATTAATATCCTGCCTTCGCTTTCACGTCTTATGAAGGATGGTATAGGAGAAGGCATGACAAGAGCTGACCACGACGAGGTTTCATCTCAGCTTTTTTCTTCATATTCTAGGGTTCAAGAAGTAAGGAGTCTTTCTCAAATTATAGGAGAAGAAGATCTTTCTGATATAGACCAGAAGTTTATGGAATTTGGAAGGCAGTTTGAGACTAGATTTTTAACTCAGGATGTAGATGAAAGTAGAAGTATAGAGGAGACTCTAGATATAGCTTGGGAAGTTTTAAGAGTACTGCCAAAAGAAGAATTAGAGCGTATTTCACCTGAATTCATAGATAAATACTATGGGAGCTGATGTAAATGTCACAAGAATTTACTCCTACAAAAGCTAATTTATTAAAGTCAAAAGACTCTCTTGATTTTTCTAAAAAAGGATTTTCTTTGTTGGATAAAAAAAGAACCGTACTTATCAGAGAAGTAATGGGACTGGTTGAAAAAGCAAATGAAATTCAAAAATTAGTTGAGGAAAAATTTGAAGAAGGATATAGGGCTCTTCAGGTAGTAAATATGACTATAGGAATCAATCATGTTCAGGAGATAGCCTTATCCATACCAAAGGATGAGACTTTTGAAATTTTGTACCGCAGTATCATGGGGCTAGAGGTACCTACTGTGGAGTATGAAAAAAAAGAAGATCATCCGTCCTATAGTTTTTATCGTACTAACCCTGCTATGGATATAGCGGCAAAAAAATTTCTAGAAATAAAATATTTAATTTATGAATTAGCAGAGATAGAAAATGCCGTTTATAAGATAGCTATGGAGATTAAAAAAACTGGCAAAAGGGCTAATGCACTGGATAAGATACAGATTCCACGATATGAAGAAGCAGTCAAATATATCCAAGATGTACTAGAAGAAAAAGAGCGTGAAGATTTTTTTAGATTAAAAAAAGTTAAAGATAGGTTTTAAACCATCGATTTTGTGGTAAATAATATCTAACCAGTAAAATATCTAACGTAAACTTAACGCACTTGCTGGTTAGTATATGCAATTGAAGGGAGAGGCTTTTATGAGAGTTATCCTAAGTGGCAAACAAATCGATGTTACAGATGCAATGAGAAATTCAATTGATACCAAACTCTCAAGATTGGACAAGTATTTTTCAGAGGATTTGACAGCAAGAGTAACTGCTAGTGTATTTAGAAATCTTCACAAAATTGAGGTAACACTACCGGTAGGAAAAACTGTGATGAGAGCAGAGGCTGTAGATACAGATTTATATAACGCGACTGATATCGTAGTTGATAAATTAGGTAGACAAATCCGTAAGCATAAGACAAAATTAATGGATAGAGGCAATGATACTATTAGATTTGAAAATATCGAAGCTTATATTCCTAGAGAAGAGGATAAGGAAGAAGAGCTTCATGGAAAAATTGTAAAGAGAAAGAGATTTGGATTTAGACCTATGTCAGAGGAGGAAGCTATACTTCAGATGGAACTACTAGGACATAATTTCTTCGTATTTACAAGTGCAGAAACAGATGCCATCACTGTTATTTACAAGAGAAAAGATGGTAATTACGGTATCTTGGAACCAGAATAAAATATAAAGCAAAAGTTTATATAAAAGGTGAGCTTACTAAAAGAGGAACGAGAGTTCCTCTTTTTTAGTGGAATAAATAAAGAAATATTACAAAAGTGTGAAGATTGTGGAGACTTTGCATGATAGATTTCATAAAATTATATTATGTGATATACTAAAATGTAGCAAATTAGACGGTAAATTTAGATTAAAATAGTATTAATATGAAGTGTAAAAAAAGATTAAGAAATGAGGTATTTTACTTGGGATTTTTCGATAATTATCTAACTAAAAAAGAAATTAAGGCTTTACAAAAAACAGTAAATATAATAAATTCTCTCGAGAATAGCATAGTTGAGCTTTCTGATGCAGAACTTGCAGGCAAAACTCAGGAATTTATGAACAGATATGAAAAAGGTGAAACTCTAGATGAGCTTCTTCCAGAGGCTTTTGCAGTTGCAAGAGAAGCATCAAAGCGTGTGCTAGGTATGAGACACTATGATGTACAGCTTATGGGTGGTATGGTTCTTCATCAAGGGCGTATAGCTGAGATGAGAACTGGAGAAGGTAAAACCCTAGTTGCGACTCTTCCTGTATATCTTAATGCTCTTTCAAGAGAGGGAGTACATGTAGTAACAGTAAACGACTACCTTGCAAAAAGAGATATGGAGTGGATGAGCAAGCTATATAACTTCCTAGGTCTTACTACTGGGGTTATACTTCATGGAATCACTCCAGAACAAAGAAGAAATGCATATAGTGCAGATATAACTTACGGAACAAATAACGAGTTTGGGTTTGATTACTTAAGAGATAACATGGTAATTTACAAATCTCAGATGGTTCAAAGACCTCTTAATTACGCTATCGTCGATGAGGTTGACTCTATACTAGTTGATGAGGCAAGAACTCCTCTTATCATTTCAGGACAAGGGGATAAATCTACGGCTCTTTACACTATGGCAGATAGCTTTGTTCGTATGCTAAAAAATGAAACGGATTATGTAATAGATGAAAAAGGAAATTCAGTTGCACTTAATGAATCAGGCGTAGAAAAGGCAGAGAAATTCTTTGCAGTTGAAAATATAACAGATATAGCAAATATGGAAACCTATCACCATATCAATCAGGCGCTAAGAGCTCACACTATGATGAAACGAGACGTGGATTACGTAGTAAAAGATGGAGAGATTATCATAGTAGATGAATTTACTGGACGTCTTATGTTTGGACGTAGATATTCAGAAGGACTTCATCAAGCTATAGAAGCTAAAGAGGGATTAAAGGTTCAAAGAGAATCGAAAACTCTTGCAACTATCACTTTCCAGAACTACTTTAGAATGTACAAAAAACTTTCTGGTATGACTGGTACAGCAAAAACTGAGGAAGAAGAATTTAAGTCTATTTACAGAATGGACGTTGTTCAGATTCCTACAAACAAGCCGGTAGTTCGTGATGATATGGATGATGTAGTTTACAAAACTGAAGCGGCTAAATATAAGGCTTCTGTAGATGAAATAGAAGAAAGGCACAAGTATGGTCAGCCTATCCTAGTAGGTACTATTTCAATAGAAGATTCAGAGATGTTATCTGACATGCTTAAAAAACGTGGTATTCGTCATGAGGTCCTTAACGCAAAGAACCATGAAAAAGAGGCGGAAATAGTAGCTCAAGCTGGTAGGTATGAGCAGGTTACTATAGCGACAAACATGGCAGGTAGAGGTACTGACATCATCCTAGGTGGAAACCCTGAGTTTATGACAGTAAAAGAAATGAAAAGACTGGGTTATGCAGATGAAATTATTACTCAGGCTAGTGGATTTGGCTATACTGAAGATGAAGAAATAAGAGAAGCTAGAGAAAGATATCACTCGATTCTAGATGAAAAGAAAGAAGAATTAAAGGAAGAACAAGATAAGGTAAGACAAGCTGGAGGACTTTGTATCATAGGTACTGAGCGTCATGAATCAAGACGTATAGACAACCAGCTAAGAGGTCGTGCAGGAAGACAGGGAGACCCTGGTACATCTAAATTCTTTATATCATTAGAAGATGAGCTAATGAGATTATTTGGCAGTGATAGACTTGTGGCTATGGTAGAAAAAATAGGTATGGAAGATGATATGCCTATAGAGCATAAGATGCTATCTAAATCTATAGAGGGTGCTCAGAAAAAAGTAGAGGGCAAGAACTTCTCTATACGTAAGCATGTACTTCAG
>CAZFTH010000047.1:0-10503 GCA_964521745.1 uncultured Peptostreptococcaceae bacterium | reverse complement strand
CCTGATAAAGTTATTTTGGTCAGACGACCTCTAATTGACATTTACCCAACAATATAGCTCGATAACAGCTATATTTATGATTATAATACAAATTCTGTAGATTTTCTAATACAAATCATAAAAAACATTATTTTTTTATGATTATTTTAAATTTGTCTTTGAGATAATTCGATATTCATAATCACCTTGTATTTATTCCAAATTGTTTTTCTACTTATTGCTTTTTTATTTCTTCATTAAGATTTTTCATATACACCATCCTGTGTGGGTATGGTATTTCTATTCCATTTGCATCAAATTCATCTTTGATTCTCTCCATTATTCTGTAATAAGCAGTCCAGTAATTTTCATTTTTAACCCAAGGCAGTGCAAATATCCTAAGTGCACTGTCTCCAAATTCTCTAAGTCCTACTGTAGCTTCTGGGTCATCTAAAATTTCTGGATCTTCTTTAAAGATATCTTTTATTATTTGGATAGCTTTTTTATAATCTGAATTATAGTCCACATCTATCATAAGAGATATTTTTCTATCTGTTGCTGATGAAAAATTTACTACATTTTCAGATGTAAGTTTTGAATTTGGAACAATTATCTTTCTGTTATCTACTGAATAAAGTATAGTGTTCATAATTTGAATTTCACTTACACTACCTGCTGTTCCAGCTGCTTCTATAAAATCTCCCACTTTAAATGGTTTAAATATAAGTATTAATATTCCTGAAGCAAAGTTTGAAAGATTGTTTTGGAGTGCTAGGCCTATAGCTAGTCCTAGCGCCCCTATAGCTGCAACAAAAGAATTTGTAGGAACACCTATTCTTCCTAGCGCTGCTATTGCAACAATAATTATTATTAAAAAGTAAAGTATCTGTGAAATAAAACCAATCGCCGAAGGATCAACATTTGATTTGGTCATAATTTTCTTAGATAAACCCCTAATATATCTTGCAACATAGAGTCCTAACAAGAATATCAGGATTCCTATTAATATATTTATTCCATATGTCATAAATAAAGCTTTGAGGCTTTTTACTAAATCAAACCCCTCCTTTACAGCTGTTTGCACTTCTGTTGTTACTGTCTCTGTTACGGTTTCAGCTGTGGCTACTAGCAATCTATACATAAGTTATGTCCTCCTAAATATGATTATCTTATTCTAACAACTTTAATACATCGCCCAGTTCATTGATTTTCTTTTCATATTCGCTTAAGCTTCCAGATTTAAGAGCTTCTTGAGCTTCTTCATACAAATCATTTGCTTTTCTTATAAGTTCAGATTCATCTGCTATCACTGCTGAATCAGATGTTTCATCTAATATATCAGTCTCTTCATCTAATATAGAAGTTTCTTCGTCGCTTATTGTTGATTCTATTTGCTCATCTGGATTTGTAGGTCCTCCAAATAATTTTTCAAGAGCTTTCTCTAAAGTATCTTCCATAACTACTTTATCATTATAAGCTGCAATTATTCTTCTTACTTCAGGTATAGCTTTCTCAGAATCTGCTCTTATATACAAAGGTTCTATATATAAAATTGAATTATTAATAGGAATTGTTAATATGTTTCCTCTTAAAACTTGGGACCCTCTACTATCCCATAAAGATAAATCTCTTGAAATTACATCATTATTACTTATTCTCGCTTCTATCTGCTCGGGTCCTATTATTGTCTTTATTTTTGGAAATTCAAAAAGTTTTAGTTTTCCATAATTTTTTCCATCATTTCTAGCTACCAAAAATGCTGTCATATTTTGTTTACCTGTAGGTGTATATGGTATGCTAAGGACAAACTCCGGTTTTTCTTCTTCTGGAAGTTTAAAGGTAAAGTAAAGAGATTCCATTTCTTGGATTTTTCCTTGATAATTTTGCTTTGCTATCTCCCACTTATCTTCACGATTGTAAAATATATCTGGCTGACTTGTATGATATGTCCCATAGACTTTAGCTTGAATGTCAAACATAGTCTGAGGGTATCTCAAATGAGGTACAAATTCTTCTGGCATATCACTTAGAGGCTTAAATAAATTTGGAAAAATCTTTGCATAGGTTTGTACTAGAGGATCTTTTTCATCTGCTGTATAGTAATTTACATCGCCATTATATGCATCTATTATAACTTTAAAAGAATTTCTAATGTAGTTTGCATTGCTGTTAAATGGCTCAGAGTATGGGAAATATTTAGTTGTAGTATAACCATCTATTATATAATAAATCTTTCCATTTACAACCACTGCATATGGGTCATCATCATAGCTCAAAAATGGCGCTATCTTATTTACTCTATCAATTATATTTCTGTTTATTATTATTCTACTATCTGAATTTACTCCACCTGAAACCAAAAGCTTAAAACTGCTTTCTTTTATTGAATAAATAAGTTTATTAAAAAAACTTAACTCTATTCCAGCAGTTCCCTGATATTTGGTTGTTTGTAACTGTTCTCCCATAGGGTAGTCAAATTCTTGCTCATCTGTATTTACTATTACATAGTCATTAGTAAGCTCTCCAAAATAAACCTGAGGAACAGTAATTTGTAGTTCTTCATAATCTGAAATAGGAGGTACATTTCTTACTATCATACTAGGTTGCCCAGATGATGTTA
Source organism: uncultured Peptostreptococcaceae bacterium (assembly GCA_964521745.1). GTDB lineage: Bacteria > Bacillota > Clostridia > Peptostreptococcales > Filifactoraceae > Acetoanaerobium. The sequence goes on along the minus strand of CAZFTH010000047.1, from coordinate 7,904 downwards.
CTTTGTTTACAGGAGACATGGTAAGCCCATAACCATGTGTATACTTCAGATGTTGATTTACCCAAGTTTTAGCATTATCATCTAAGGCTTCTTTATCAAGTTCTCTAACTGATAAGAACATCTGAGTTAGCTTGTCATCTATTATATATCTGTCTATATCTACATCGTGAAACTTATAATAATTTCTAAGACCTTGAAGCTGATTGTATGCTTCTTTTGTAGGCCTATAATCGTTTAGACTTATATTGCTTATTGTTTCCTGATTATCTACTAAATCTTCATAAGTTAAGTTTTGATCTACAGAAAACTCGTCTATTTCTATATCATCAAGTCCATAGGCCATTTTTGTATACTCTAAGCTATTTGTTATATATTTTCTTTCTCTTGCTAGCTCATTTGGTGATACTATTACAGCTTGCACTGCCATTTCGGCTCCTATTCCTAGAAGATAAACCGCTATAAGTGCTATAGGCCCAAATGACGCCAATTTTTTATTTCTTTTATATCTCGCTACCACAAGTGCAATAGCCGATATAATTCCCACTACCATCTGAATTCTATATACCCACAAGGTTACATTGATATCCGTAAATCCAGCTCCATATATCGCCCCTTGTTCAGAGTATAAAAGTGCAAATGAAGCTAAGTAACTTCTAAGCGCCACTATGACAAAAAATACTACTCCTATTAGCATTATTTGGTCTAAAGCTAATTCCATAACTCTCTTTTGAAGACTTACGAAGCTATTCTCAGTCCTTAATCGTCTTATCTTACTACCTAGTTCTTCCTTGTCCATAGGCTGTCTGATAGAAATTAGTACTACATATACAACTACAGTAATAAGCATCAAAAATATTATAAAGCCTAACAAGAAACTAAATATCTCTGTAACTAAAGGAAGGGTAAATACATAAAAACCAACATCTTTATTAAAAATAGGATCTTTTATGTCAAATGAAGTTGAATTTATAAACTTCAAAATTTGCATCCAAAAAGAACTGGCTATACCAAAAGAAAAGAAAAGGGCTATAAGAACAGAAGATATTCCCATAACTTGATTAAGTGATTTTTCGTCTTCTTTTGTAGTCAATATATTCATATACCTATAGTAGTTACTTTTTATTTTTTGAAAATAAATGTAAATAAATACGGTAAATCCTATAAAAAAGGGTATTCCTACATAAAGCTTTGCAAATACTTGCTTAATATAAGTAGAAGTATATCCTACCTCTTTAAACCATAAAAAATCTGTCCAAAAATTTAATACTTTGCCAAAAGAAGCAAATACAGCAACTAAAACCATTACTATAATGGAGAAAGTTACTTTTTTGACCGTCATCTTACCCTTAGGTGTTTTAATTTCCATACAAATCCCCCATCCAAATTTATATTACATTGATTTTGACTAATCCATATATTACTACCCATATTTTATATGTAATTAGCATATTTCTTTATATTCTCAATTAAAGTATAACTTATAACTAAATTTTTTTAAATGTTGATATCTAATATTTTGTCATTAAGTAGAAAAATTAAAATATTTCAAATATTTTGTTTAATAAAATTTACTTGTGGTATATATACTATAAGTTCAATATAAAAGGAGCTGATTCCACCAAAATAACTCATATTATATGAAAAGATTTAGTGGCAATGCTTATTTACTTATTTAGTAGAAGGAGTGAAGGGCGTATGATTCCACCAAAAACAATAAGTGAAATTCAAATTTAAAAACGAATTTAAAATATAAGTGAAGAAGACGCTGAGTAAAGCGTCTTCTTTTTTTAACTCAAAATTAAACTTAAATTCACTTATATTTAACTAACTAAGTAGTTTTTCATTCTATCATTAAATAAGAACTCCACTCATTGAAGCAATCAAAGATTGCAAATGGGTTCGGGGAACCTTGTTGTATTTGCAACAAAGGACAATACTAATATTTAGGAGGAATGAAATGACTACTAGCAAAAAAATTTTATCGGCTTTATTCTTTGGTTTTATTATCATATCCCTGATAACAGCTCAGTTACTAGGGGTAAATACTCAAAGCTTTGCAGACAATTCTAACAGTATCAGCACTTCTTACAAGACTCCAAAGTACATATTTATGTTTATAGGTGATGGAATGAGCCATGTGCAAGTAAATGCAGCTCAGGTCTACACTGGAAACAACGAAAGTGGCAAAGTAGCTTTAGGTGAGCTAGAATTTACTCAGTTCCCAGTTGCTGGTATGGCTACTACGCAGGATTCTACTTCTTTTTGTCCTGACTCTGCATCTACTGCTACCTCTTTTGCAAGCGGAGTTAAGACTCATTCTGGAGTTATAGGCAAAAAAGTAGATAAAACTCAAGATGCTAAAAATATCACTGAAATATTCAAAGAAAATGGTAAAAAAATTGGTATCATAAGCACTGTAACTATCAATCATGCTACTCCAGCTGCATATTATGCTCATGCTGAAAGCCGTAATCAGTATTATGATATTGCTCTTCAAATGGCTGACAGCAATGTGGATTACTTTGCAGGTGGAGCAATAAACAAGCCTACTGGAGACAAAAAAGACCAAAAAAATGCCTATGAAATACTAGCCGAAAATGGATATACTATCACAAAAACTAAGGAAGATTTTGCTAAACTAGATAAAAATTCTGCTAAGATATATGCCCAAAGTCCAAAGCTTCAAGATTCGGGCTCTATGCCATATTCCATAGATTATAAGTCTGGTGATTTAAAGCTTTCTGATTTTGTAAGAAAAGGCATAGAAGTACTAGACAATGAAAATGGGTTTTTTATGATGACGGAATCAGGAAAAATAGACTGGGCTTGTCATGCCAATGATGCTATGAGCACTATAGCTGATACGTTAGAGCTAAATGAAGCTGTAAAGGTAGCTAAGGAATTCGCAGAGAAGCATCCTGATGAAACATTAATCATAGTAACTGGTGACCATGAAACAGGTGGGCTTACTATCGGTCAAGCTTACACAGGATATGACACTGCATTTAAGCTTCTTAGAAATCAAAAAATGAGCTATGTAGCTTTTGACGATATGATAGCTGAAATGAAATCAAATGGAAAAATCAAATCTCTAGATGATGTAATGCCTATTATAACTCAAAATTTCGGATTAAAAGCTCCATCAAATGGTAGCAGTGACCCTCTTGCTATGACTGACTATGAATATAAAAAACTCCAAGCTGGATTTGAAGAATCTATGAAGGAAGAAGAAGCTAGGACAGATAATCAAGAAGCTTCTATCATGTATGGAGGATATGATCCTCTAAGCGTATCTTTGACTCACATTCTAAATAACAAAGCTGGAATAGGCTGGACATCTTACTCTCACACAGGCACTCCAGTTCCAGTATTTGCTTACGGTGCAGGTGCAGAGCTTTTTAATGGCTCTTATGACAATACTGATGTGTTTTTCAAAACATTAAAAGCTGTAGGAATTAGATAAGCTTCATTATTCTAATAAAAACATAGCTCCCCCGAAAGTTATGTTTTTTATATAAAACTAAAAATGCCGGTATATACCGGCATTTTTACATAGAGGTGAAAAATTGGATAAATTAAGAACTGAATTTAAAAAATCAAAAAAAGAAATTTTATTTTCTGCTTTATTTTTTATTATCATAGCTATTCTCATATTCATACCTACTGGTTTTGAAAAAAATATCTATGTTAATGCTGAAGGCGTACGAGCTAAAATAATTGCTGTAGATAACACAAGTATTTATAACACTGGAATGATAAATCAAGGCGAACAAACTGCTACTATAAAAATCCTAAGCGGAAATCACAAGGGCAAAGAAATCCAAGGCACAAATATGCTGACTGGTAAGCTAGAATTAGATAAGTTTTTTGAGCCAGGCGATACAGCTTGGGTTCTTATTGAGCAAGACTCCTCAGGAAAAATCATATTTGCAAATCTAATAGATCATTACCGCATAGGAAATGAAATACTTCTAGTTAGTACATTTACAGTTTTGCTTATTATTTTTTCTGGTTTTACTGGTGTACGTACTTTACTTAGCTTTTTGTTTGCACTTCTTAGCATCTGGAAGATTCTCATTCCGCTTATGCTAAAAGGATATTCTCCAATTTTAGTTTCTCTTTTTGTTGGAAATGCTCTTACTATAACTACTCTGCTACTGGTAGGCGGCTTTACTAAAAAGTCTTATGCCGCAATTATAAGCTCTATATCCTGCTCATTTATAACTGCAATAACCGCCCTAGCCTTTGGTCATATTTTCGAAATAAATGGTGCTGTAATGCAGTGGAGCGAATCTCTTATATATGCGGGATTTAAGAATCTAGACCTTACAGGAATTCTATACGGTGGAATCTATTTAGCTAGCTCTGGAGCTATACTTGATTTAGCTATAGATATATCCTCTGCTCTGGAAGAAATCCAAATCAATCACCCAAAAGTTTCTCGCAAGAGTTTATTTGATTCAGGTATTCGTATAGGAAAATCAGTAGTTGGAAGCCAAACTACAACTTTGCTCCTTGCATACATGGGTAGCTACATCTCTGTAATGATGGTCTATATGGCACAAGGAACAAATATTATAACTATATTTAACTCAAAACCTATAGCCGCTGAAGTGCTTCATACCTTTGTCGGCTGTATAGGTCTAGTACTAGTATCTCCACTTACATCACTTGTAAGCTCTATATACTTTACACAAGTAGATAAGACTGATGATATAAAAATCTCAGCTTAATACAAATATACTTTTTTAACTGAAGTCGAAGCTGTAAGATAAAGCATAGCCTGATAATAGAGCTCAAACTCTATTATATCTCCTACATGAATCTCCTCTACTGCATCAGTTACATCTAAAATTACATGATCACTACTGCTTCCTTCTACTGTTATCCCTTTTAATTTAGGAATCAGGCTGTAGTGGTGCCCTATATCTTTTTTTCCTAGAGCTATAAGAGCTCTTTTTCTTATTCCCTTGTCTTCATACTCTGGTGTATTTCCAAAAGCATCTACAAATATCCTTCCAATAGGATGGGATGGCTTCTCCTTTACCTCTATCACCTGAGCCTCAAGGACAAAAGTATCCGTGTGATAGCCTTCCATAGAATAACCCCATAAGTCTATTAAATCTCTAGCTAAAAGCATAGCCTCTCCTACCCTAAGATGATTTATACCTTTTGGCATTTTTCCATCTAGTAGAAGTGGTAAAGAAGTAGTAGCTCCTCCAGATACTATTTCTAATTTCCTTCCTATAAGCGCTGAAATCTTTTCGCTTATCTGAACTAATTTTCCTAGATTCGATTCATCAGGGCAGATTGCTCCAAAACAACCAAGATTAGTGCCTACTCCATACATATGAAGGTTATCTAGCTTAGTTTCTATATGAAGAGCTGTTTTTATTAGCTCTTCTTCATCAATATAACCTTCTCTTAGGTCTCCTAAATCAGCCATTAATATTACTTTATGAATTTTGTTTTGATTGTTTGCTTCTATATTAAGTGCTTCTAAAACTACTATTTCTGAGTTTAAACTTATTTCCGAGTATCTTACTACCTGCTCTACTTCGCAAAGCATAGGCACTCTAAGGAGCATCATATCTTCCTTTATACCCTCTTCTTTTAATTTAGCTAGCTTTTCTATTCTTGAATCAGCTATGCCCATGCATCCTGCTTTTATGAACTCTTTTGCTACCTCTTTAGAGGAATCACTTCCTTTTACTACTCCAGTGATGTTTATACCATTAGCGTTTGCAAAGCTCACTAGTTTTTTTGCATTTTTATATAGCTTTTGTAAATCAATTTGTAGATTTGGATAAGCTGTATTTTCCATGTAGTTTCCTCCTTTATGTCTTTAATGAGTATTTTACTGTAAATTTCGAAAATTATAAATCTATAAAATATTTTACATAAATAAATAATATTTTACTTTACATTTCAAAATTTTTTGATAGAATTGAAACCATAGTACATTTTTGCAGTATTACTTTTTTTATTTCAAAATAAAGGAGTGATACTATGAAACAAAACCATGAAATACTGCCACTTATCGAAGCGATAATGCAGTATGATCAAAGAGACGTTGTGCCTTTTGACGTGCCCGGCCACAAGCACGGGCGAGGAACCAAGGAGTTGGTGGACTTCTTCGGTGAAAAAGTCATGAGGATAGATGTCAACTCTATGAAATGCCTAGATAATATAGGCAATCCAGTAGGTGTAATAAAAGAAGCTCAGCAGCTTATGGCAGATGCCTACGACGCTGACCATGCTTTTTTCCTTACAAACGGTACTTCTTCTGGAGTACAAGCTATGATTATGAGTGCCTGCCAAGCAGGAGATAAGGTAATCTTACCTAGAAATGCTCATAAATCTGCAATAAATGCTCTTATATTAGGAGGCATTACCCCTGTATATGTTCAGCCTGAGATGAATACTCGTCTTGGCATAGCAATGGGAGTAACTGTTGAAAAAATAAAGGAAGCTATAGCTCTTCATCCTGATTCAAAAGCTGTCTTTCTTATAAATCCTACCTACTATGGAGCAGCTTCGGCGCTAAAAGAAATAACTGAGCTATGTCATAAACATGACATGGCAGTACTTGTAGATGAAGCTCATGGAGCACATCTTCATTTTCATGATGAACTACCTATGTCCGCTATGGAAGCTGGAGCAGATATGTCCGCAGTAAGTCTTCATAAAACAGGAGGCTCTCTCACTCAAAGCTCGGCTCTTCTTTTAAAAGGAGACATCATAGATAAGGACAGAGTAAAAACAATACTTAACCTCACAACAAGCACAAGCGCATCCTATCTACTTATGGCAAGTCTTGATGGAGCTAGAAAAATCCTAGCTACAAGAGGAGAAAAGATGCTTACAGATACTCTAGAGCTTTCTAGAAGTGCAAGAGCTGAAATAAATGAAATAGAAGGTCTTTATGCTTTTTCTACAGAGCTAATTGATGCTCATGGTGTTTATGCTTTTGATGAAACAAAGCTTAGCATCAATGTAAATGGTATAGGACTTACAGGTTTTGAGGTATATGATATATTAAGAGACGAATATAATATCCAAATGGAGCTAGGCGATATCAACAATGTGCTTGCTATCATAAGCCTTGGAGATACAAAAGAAGCTCTTTGTGCTTTAGTCTCTGCGCTAAAGGATATAAGCGTAAAATACAAAAAGCCTGAATTTGACTGTCAAGTTAAGCCTCTAAAGAATCCTGAGGTTGTAATCATACCTAGAGATGCGTTTTACATGCAAAAGAAAATTCTTCCTCTAGCTGATTCTGTAGGTGAAATCGCAGGAGAATACATCATGGCTTACCCTCCAGGTATACCAGTACTAAGCCCTGGCGAAAGAATAACAAAAGAAATAATCGATTATATCGAAGTGCTTAAAACTCAAAAAAGCGTACTTACTGATAATCACGACCCTTCTGGCGAATTTATCAAGGTACTAAAGCACAACAACGTGTCTTCAATAGCTATTTGAGATTAAGCTTTACTATGAAATGTTAATTCAAAGTTAGTTTTAAGACGTTAATTTCATATATAAAATTTATACAAAACTGTCAAAATTAAATTTTGGCAGTTTTATTTTTTTTGATTTTTTTCAAATTAATATCAAAATTAATATTCAATTTTTAACGAAATATTGATTTTTTAGCATTGTTTTATTTTTGATTTAGGTGTTGACAAGCAATCAAAAATGCTGTATTTTGTTTTAGTGTTAATAAACTTAAAGTTTACTTTTAGTAAACCGCATTTTAATTCAACTTAAGGTTTATCTATACGAAACCACCCCATAGATAAATATTAAGTTTACCAAGATGAAACTAATTATACTGCAAAATATACGTACTATAATTTTGCTATTAACCAAAACTATTCTGTAAATAAAGGAGTGATACG
>CAZFTH010000046.1:0-10569 GCA_964521745.1 uncultured Peptostreptococcaceae bacterium | reverse complement strand
AAATCAATCAACGGAGGCTTTGGACTAGTACTAGACGGAAGCCATAGAGTTGATGAGATAATCAAATCAGCTATGCTTTGGGACGTAATGGGTGGAGTTGCTAGACGTTCATGGGCTAGAAACGAAAACTCAATCGAAACAAGTGCAAAATTCAATGAAAACTATGCTGGCTCAGGTCATATTACACTTCCATATGTGGCTGATGACAGCGCAGTAAAATCTGCTGTAGCAAAGATATTTGAAGGAAAATAAAAGGTAATAATACTATAAATAAAGTAGATTCAAGTTATAAAAAGCATCTAAAGTATTATTAAACATATAATAAAAGCATGACTTCTCGATAATTAGACAAAGAAGTTATGCTTTTTATATATTAAAACAATTATATACTAAAGTATAGATTAAAAAGTCTTTTATGTTATTATAGTTATAATTTTATTTTTATGAAGGGGAAGTAATATAAATACATATTACATAAATATATTATGAAGATAAATTATAGAAATATAGCAGAGTTTCCTAAAAAAATAGGTGAAAATCTTGTTTATCATAATAAAAATAGTTCCTTTAATCAAATATTAGAGATTTTACCACCATATTTAATTACATTTGAAAATAGCATTCCTAAAAACGAATATGTTCAATTTTTAAATATCACGCCTATTAAATCTTCAGAAATAATACTAGAGTATAAGTTTTTGAATGGAATTAAAATTCCAATGCATTCACATAATATGATTGAAATTATATTTATTTTATCTGGAAATATGAAGCAATATATAGAAGATAAGGAATATAATTATTCTATTGGAGATTGTTGTATCATAAATAAAAATATAAGACATCAAGAGCACTTTTCAACTGATTTTTGTGCACTATTTATTGATATTAGTGAAGACTTTTATTATAAAATAATACAAAATGACTGCTCATTCAAATCCAATAGAAGTAAATATTTAAATAAAAGAAAAATATATAAATTAATAGAAAAAGATAATTTAAAAACTGATTGGTCAAAGCGCATATTTTTTTATTATAAACCTATAAATAAAGAGGATATAAAAATTAAAGTAATTCCTATTTTAGATTCTATAATGTTGGAAACAATAAAAAAAGAGCCAGGATATTTGATGGTAGTATTAGGACTATTTACTAGATTTTTTTCTTTACTTGATAATGAGGATATTTATAAATTTGAGCAATATGAGTTGAATTTATCATCACATGAAAAAATATTTTCTGAAGTGTCTCATCTTCTAGAGTCTACAAAGGGAAAAATATCTAGAAAAGAATTAGAAGAAAAAATAAATTATAATAGTGAATATATTAATAGAGTTGTTAAGAAATTTTCTGGTATGACTTTACTAAACTATACAAAAATATTTATATTAGCAGAAGCTCGTTATCTTTTAGAAAATACGGATATCAATATATTAGAAATAGTTGAAAAACTAGGATTTAAAAATCGCAATTATTTTAATAAAGTATTCAAAGATAAATATGGTATTTCTCCAAGCGAAATGAGAACTTCTAAATGCATGAATGAAACTAGTGAAGATTATGTTTCTTTAGAGTACAGATATGAAGTAGCATTAAATGAGTCAAATTTTTCGTGGGAAAAATTGATAAAATATCCAGATAAATAAAAAGACAATAAAATTATGACTGTAGAGTAAGCCAAGTTATACTTAAATATAATCTATCTTAAATCGTATAATTAACTAATTCTTATAGAACTGTTTTTTTCTACAGTCAAATTTATATTTTTATGAAATAGCTAATTGTCAAAAATATAGAAAAAATCAAAATCACTTTTAATAATATGCCCTACAACAACATCTTGTATTATGTATTTAGCTACATTAATAGGAGAACAATCTCCTTTAACCAATCTTTCCTGAATCTTTAAAGTATTATTTGTGAGTTCTTTATGAATTTCCTTATGCTCTTTTAATTGACTGTATTTATAAGTTTCTAATATTAGTTCTTCATTAATGAAATGCTGCAAAATATGATTTATTAAGATATTAAACATATCTACTATTATAAGGTGGTTTTCTTCTTTGAAGCATTCTATTATGATATTATTAGACATTTGAATAAGGGTTTTGTGCTCAGAGTCAATTTCATTATTTCCGCTTCTAAAGAAAGGGCCCCATTCTATATTTATAGGAGATCCAATTTGATTGGAGTACAATTTATTATTTGTAACAACCTTATTTCTGCCGCTAAGTTTAGCAAGATACAAAGAATTATCAACTCGTTTAAATAAAGATTCTTTATTGTCTCCAAGTTTCCATTGAGTTACTCCAAAACTAGCAGTAACTTTCCTTATTCCTTGGATCTTAATGTTTTCTATTAAAAACCGTAACTCTTCAGCGATTTTTTCGGCAGTATCAATGTCTGTGTTAAACAAAAGTATACAAAATTCTTCTCCTCCCCATCTAGATAATACATCTGTTTTTCTTAATCTATTTGAGATTACTTTAGCTACTGTTTTTAATACCAAATCACCTTTTTGATGACCATATTCATCATTTATGTTTTTAAAATAGTCTAAATCAAATAAAATAATAGAAAAAGATAAATTATTTTTTTTGCTTCTAGTTCTTTTTTTTCGTACTCATCGATGAAAAAAGTTCTATTATATACACCAGTTAAAAGATCTCTTGTTGCAAGCTCATACAGCTCTTTGTTAAGAAGGTTTATTTTATTAGCCCATTGATTTTTGACAACGCATGAATATAGTTTTTGCATGAACAAAGTAAAATCAAATGAAGTAGATATAAACTCGTCTATTCCGATTGAAAGAAAATAAGATGTAGCAAGGGGTATTTGAAAATCTATGAGCAAAAATATGATTGAATTAGGTGCATCATTTTTTATTTTAAATACCAAATCCGCTATATCTGTTTTAAAAGTTTGACGAATAATATATAATTCATAAATTTTATCTATTTTATAGAAACTATTAATATATGTAAATGAATAAAAAGTATAAATATTGTTATTTTTAAAAATCGATTCTATATTGCTTAGGCTAGAAGCGGTATCATCTATAACAGCTATAGACATACTAGAAAATGATTCTAAAACATATTTTTCTTTAACTATTGAATCTAAAAAACCTTCAAATTTCCTTTCAAAAAAATTATTTTTATCTAAAATTCCTATAATATTTAAATTATCAAAAACATCATTTACCAAAAAATTACTTTTAGAATATAAAAGTATTATTGGAACATCTCTGAAAGATGAATCTTGTATACAGTATATTTTAAGACATGTTTTGTAATCATATTTGTCAATTTCTAAAATAATTAAATCGTAACTATAGGAATATTGAGAATATAGTTCTAAGTTATATAAGTTTTTTAGTTTGTAGTTTAGTTCTCTTTTTTCAATTAATGATTTTACTTTTTTATTTGAATTATACTTTTGTGATAAATGTAAAATATTCATTAACTCTATCTCCTCAAAGTACAAATATTTATAAATAAAATTTACTTTTATAATGATGTTGAAATGATTATATCTTTTAAAAGGTAAATTTTGTATAAAAAATAGACTATATCTATTTTTTTTTGTATCCAAAACCAACCTGAACTTATATTTCATTTATAATAAGTACATTTTGCTGTAAATTTAATATTAATAAATATTAAAGTAGAAGAAATTATTATCATAAACTTTTACTTTAAAAATTAACAGAAAAAGGGGTGAAACATAATTGTCAACATTAAAAAAACGACGTAGACGATTTTTAAGTATTGTTCTTATGGTCGTCATGATTACAGGGTTTATCCCTATGGAACCGCTGGTTGCATTTGCGGATTCTATAGATAAACCTTTTTCCATCACAAATACTTCATTTAGTGATGATGGTGCTACCTTAAGCTGGGAGTACAGCTACAAAGAAGGTAGTGAAACAAGCTTTGAATTAGATACTAATCTAGAGCTTGAGGAAGAAGCTACAGGAAATTTAATCAGTGAAGGAAAAGAAATAGGAACTTATACTATTTCAACAGAGGGTAAGCTACAGATTGAAATTAATGAAGAAGATGTAAAAAACATCATAAAAGAAGAAAATCAAGATGTAGTTGTACCAGCTGAAAATCTAGAAATAACTACAGATGAAAGTATTTCGGTTGAAGTTGAAAAACCATTGGAAAAAACTTTTACTGGAAGCTTTGAGGTTTCAGGGGCAAAAGAAAAACAAAATGAAAAGCCTCCTTTTAACTTGTTTGGTGACATTTCTCTATTTGGAGAACCTGTTGCTGGTATTCCAGATACAGTAATTCATACTGTAATTGCTAAAAATCAAGCAAATGGTACAGAAATTCAAGATATAGCAGAGTACAGACCCCAAATAGGCGATGAAATCTGGCTTGAAATAATGTTCACCTTAGAAGCGGGACATATGTATCCGTCTGGAAGCACACTTTCTTACGAACTCCCAGAGCCGTTAATAGCTGCTGGTGGCTCAGGAAATTTATCAGAAGACGGGGTTGCTTATGCAACTTACACGGTAACTGGTGGGAAAGTTGTGATAACTTTTAATGACAACATAAGGCAATATAACTCAGGTGGAGAAGATATAGGTGGGCTAGAAGTATACGGTTATTGTGGAATAACGGCTAAATTTGAAAGCTCAGACACGGATATAAATCAAGATTTAGTTTTGCCAGATAAGGATGAGGCTGAAGGAAGCATAACGATTCCTATAAAATTTAAGCCTGTTGAGGGAAAAATTCTCGACAAGAAAGTTGTAACTCCTGAGCCATATAACAATTTAAAGGAAATCGACTGGAAAATAGATGTAAACACATCAATGAACGATTTGGGAGCAGGAAAAACTTTTGCTGATTCTCTTGAGAATACAAATCATAAATACAAGGCTGGTTCGCTTAAGGTAACGAGCTACAAACTAGCACCTGACGGAGTTACAAGAGTTAATGAAGAAGATGTTACTACATCATTTTCTCAACTAACAGATGCTCAAGGCAATTTTTCACTTAACCTTTCAGGCGAATTTGCATATGAAATTATTTACAAAACTATACCAGGAGATACAGATGATGCAAGCCAGACAGTAAAAAACAAAGCAAGCTTTCCAGGAGCTACTAGCATCACAAAAAATGTAACAATAAATTACGGAAAGCCTCTGGAAAAAAAAGGTACAAAGACTACGCCTACAGGGACCACGGCTTGGACAATAACTGTAAATGCAAATGAAAAAACTATAGCATCAGGTACTCAAATCAGAGATAAATGGAGCGTAGGGCATATTCTGGACGGGAATATATCTGTTTCAGAATTATCAGCAGGAGACTATACTATATCAAATAGCACTGAAGAATTTATTTTGACACTAAACAGAGAAGTTACAGAAAAATTTGATATTACGTATAAAACAAAGCTTGCTGATCCAAACAATGTCATATCAAAAGATATACCTATAACAAACGAGGTAATAAGAAGTGATAGAACAGATAATGTAAACGACACAGAGAAGACCATCCAGTATAATCAAAGCGTAATATCAAAAACGAACTCAAATATCAACTATCAAAACAAGACAGTTGACTGGACGCTTACTATAAATTCAGCAAATTACAATATGAAGGATATAGTAATATCAGACAGCTTTGTAAATAAGAATTTAAAGATAAAAGATGGAACCTTTGTAGTCAAAAAAGGAAGCTCTGTATTAGACCCTTCTGCTGACTATACCTTGGAGTTTGGAGAATTTGACAGCACTTTAGGAACCTTCACAGAAGGTAATCTAAAGGGCGGTTTTAGGCTTACGATTCCAAACGAAACAGGTTCACAGGAGATATATACCATAACCTACACCACGGATTATGACATTAAGGACGAAAGCACTCCTGGAGATATAAGATATTTGAACGAGGCTAAGTTTAAATGGCTGACAAATGCAGCTGAGTATACGTCGCAAAAAGTTTCATCTGAAGTAATAATAAACACTCAACAAAAAGAAAATGGTTATAAGGGCGGAAGTTATAACTATGAAGAAAAGAAATTTTATTGGCAGGTAGGATTCAACTATAATTTTGACACTGTGGCAGTACCTGTGTTAAAAGATGTACTTCCAGCATCACAAATAATAGACAGCAGCTCCATAAAGGTTTATCATCTGGACCTAAGCAGTGGTGGAAATGGAGTAGTAACAGAACCAGTACTAGTAGATGGAGTCGATTATGATTTAACCTTTATCCCTGATAATCAATTTGAGATAAAATTCAAAGCCTCTATAAATTCACCATATAGAGTGGAGTATACTTCAACTACAAAGCATGATTATTATATGCCACAGGCTACTAATCATAAGGTGAAGAATGAAGCGGAATTTTTAAATGACACCATTCGTAGAGGACACTGGGAAAAAGAGCTGGAAGTTAAGCATTCTAAGGATTTGATTACAAAAGCACCTACTCAAGATGGTAACTCGGCAGTAGTTGAGTGGACACTCAACTTAAACTGGAGTCAATCGACAATTAAAAATGCCGTGATTACAGACACAGTAGGAAAAGACAGTGAAGGTAATCTTAACCAGCTACTTTATAAAGACAGTTTTAAGCTGGTAGAGATGAATTTTAGCGGAGAAAATGCCACGCCTACAGAAGGCACGGTTCATAAAGCAGGAGAAGACTTGTTTGACATTGTATTTTCAGACGGATCCACAGACCCTACATTCACTATCACATTTAAGCAGACTTTAACTAAAGCATATAAGCTAGTATACAGGTCTTACTTCCTAGGGGAATCAAACTCTAACATAGAAAACACCGCTACACTAAGCTATTCTCACAATTCAGATGATTCAAGCGGAGAAAGCACAGGAAGCGACCAAGGAGCATACAATGCCAGTTTCAGCTATTTCGGAGGAGCATTCACTCATAAGGGGATAGTTAAGGTAACAAAAGAGGATGTTGATGACAGCGGTAAAAAGTTATCGGGTGCAGTTTTTCAGCTTTGGAATAAAGCTACTGACGGAGTTTTGATTGAAGAAATATCTCAAGATGAAGATGGAGTATATACCTTCAGCATGAAACTGGGATATGGATACTACTATTTAGTTGAAAAAACCGCTCCAGCATTTTATGACTTAAACTCTTCTGAATATAAAGACAGAAAAAAAATAAAAATAGATAAATCAATAGAAAATATAGTTGTTAAAAATAAGAAGTTTAAGCAAGCTGTACAGCTTACTAAAGTAGCAGAGCATGACTCGGATTTAGCTCTAGAGTCAGTAGTATACAAGCTTGAAAAAGAAACGTCGGGAACATTTAATCCAGTTGCAGGATATGATAGATTAGTCACTAATTCAAACGGTAAAATCTATATTGATGAATTAACCTCTGGAAACTATAGACTTATAGAGATAGAGACTCTTCCTCTATATAGTTTGGACAGTACACCGATAAATTTTACTATATCAGATGGTCAAGTTGCGACAATAGAAAAAACAGCAACAAATGCTAAGCTGGGTGATTTAGTAGTAAAAAAACTTGATAAAGCTGATAAAAGCTCCTTAGAAGGAGCACAATTTACACTTACTGACACAACAAATTCTGCTCACAGCTATATTTCAAATACGACTTTGTCAGATGGAATAGCAAGCTTTACTGGTGTAAAGTATGGGACATATAAGCTGACAGAGACTACTGTTCCAGATGGATATGTAGGAAGTGCAGAGACTGTTGTTACCTTAAGTGATGCTAACAACACATTAATTGCAGGCAATGAAAATCTAGTCATAGAAATTGAAAATGAAAAAATTTATCAAGCTGTAAAATTAATAAAAAACGATAAAGATGATAGCATCAAGAAGCTAAACGATGCGGTATTTGCAATTTATAAATCTAGTGATGATTCTAAAGTGCTTAAAGATGCTTATGGAAGCTTTATTGGAGATGAAAATGGGCAATTTAAAACAGATATTAATGGATTGATTTCTGTAAACAATCTTGAGCCGGGGAACTACTATTTCAAGGAAATAAAAGCACCTAAGCATTATCTGCTGCCTGCGTCAGAGGCTGACAAAAAAATTTATTTTCAAATCAATCTGAACCAAACCTCATTTTCAGAGGTTCAAGCTACAAATACAAGAGGCAAGGGAGATTTAAAAATTAAAAAGGTAGATTCTGCTGATAATTCAATATTCATTAATGCGGTAGAATTTAATCTTCTTGATGAAGCTGGAGCAGTAGTAGCAAATGGTACTACTAATTCAAACGGAGATCTTATTTTCCAAGATTTGCCATATGGTTTGTATAAATTAAAAGAAGTTACTGCAAATCTAAACTATATTTTAGACACTACCGAAATCTCTGTAGATTTTGATGGAGATGGAGTAGACGCTAAAATACTGGATATTCAAGTGGAAAATGTTAAAAAGGACCACTCGGTAAAACTTACAAAGTATAACCAATCTCAAACTCTGAAGTTAAGTAGTGCGAAATTTGAGTTATTAAATGAAATTGCAGGAATCTACACAAAGATAGATGAATACACAACAGATTCAAACGGAGAAATATATATAGCAAGATTGACTCCTGGTAAATATCGATTTGTAGAGGTTAATCCTCCTTCTGGATATTTACTGGATAAAAATCCTATAAATTTTGAAATTTTGGATAATCAGACTCAAACTTTAGTATTATCAAAAATAAATAGTTTGAGACCTTCTGGCGGTGGAGGAGGTGGCGGAACACCACCAGTAGTGCCACCAGTAGTACCACCAGTAGTACCGCCAGTAACACCACCAGTAGTACCGCCAGTAACACCACCAGTAACACCAAATCCAACACCGCCAGTTACTACACCGGAGAATACTCCAATAGGAGGACAAGTTGATATACCTGATGAAGGTGTTCCTACTGTTGTAGTTCCTCCACAAAATGGTGAAGTAACTATAGATGAGGATGGAAACTGGGTATATGATCCAAATCCTGGATTTGTAGGAGAAGATAGCTTTACAATAGTAATTAGCTCTCCTGATGGAGACGAAGAAGTAGTAATAGATATAGAAGTAGAAGAAATTCCACTTGGTGTTGTAACACCGCCAAGTGAAGAAGATATAAATGGAGATCTTCCTACTGGAGTTCCAGTATTACCAAAAACTGGAGCAATAGATTCTACTTTCTACTATTTACTTGGAGCTATTCTTATATTTATAGGTTTTAAAATTAGAAGAAGATAGTATTTAAAAAGCCGCTCATTTAATTGAGTGGTTTTTTTTTTGTATTGGGTATGAATAGTAGAGTGATAGGTTAACAATAAAAAAGAGAAAGTGTGGTGAGCAAAATAACCTTTATAAAAAATGTTTTTAGTCTTTTTATGGAAAGGAAAGAATTTTTCCTCACATTATTTATACAGCATATGTATCTAACATTTTTAGCTATATTAATAATTACAGTTATAGGTATTGCGGTTGGTATTTATATGACGAGAAATAAGGTTTTAGCAGGGTTTATTATGGGCAGCTACTCTTATAAGAAAAGAAACTCTAGATAAATATCCTGAGCTTGAAGAGGTTCTTGAAAAGCTAACAGGGCAGATATCAGACGATGAGATGATTCAGATGAATTATCAAGTTGAAAAAGAAAATATAGACCCAAGAGATGTGGCAGAGCAGTTTTTAAAAGCAAAGGGACTGATATAATGGCAATAATTGAATTTAATGAAGTGAGCAAAGCCTACTCCGAAAATGTAGTATTAGACAAATTTTCTTTAGCTATAGAGCAAGGTGAGTTTTTGGTATTGCTAGGTCCTTCAGGCTGTGGAAAAACCACTATAGCGAAGGAGCTTATAAAACTAGTAGGTATGGATGAAGGCATGCTTAGAAGATATCCTAAAGAGCTAAGCGGAGGACAACAGCAAAGAGTAGGGGTTGCTAGAGCCTTAGCGGCTGACCCAGAGATCATTCTTATGGATGAACCATTTGGGGCTGTGGATGAAATAACTAGGAGAAATCTTCAAGATGAACTAATCAAAATCCATAGCAAGCTTAAAAAAACTATAATCTTTGTCACTCACGATATAGAAGAGGCTATAAAATTAGGTACAAGAATAGTGCTTCTAAACAATGGGATAATAGAGAGAAATGAAAAAAAGAGAGATTTTGTATTATTAGATGACAGAAGCGAATATGCCAAGAAATTCTTTGAGTCAAAGGATTTTATGGCTTATCTTAATACAATAAAAATCAAAGATTTAGTAATAAAACAGTTAGATATAAGCTTTGACCTTTATGACAGCAGTAGCTTAGTAAAATATGATTCTACTGTACTTCAAGGGATTCAAAAAAGCATAGAAGTTGGAAAAGAGACTATTTTAACAGTCGATGAAGAAAATAATCCATATGGATGGTTTTCTTTAACAGAAATATATAAAAAACTGAATAGTTAAATTATATTTAACCTTTTAATTGTTGAGATTTCAAGGAAAGAACATTATAATATAAATTATATCTTGTTTAATATTAATTTAGTTAGGTCAAATCTATTAAAATTTAGGGGTGAGGTATATGGGCAAAAATGTTCA
>CAZFTH010000045.1:0-10583 GCA_964521745.1 uncultured Peptostreptococcaceae bacterium | reverse complement strand
TATAAAAAGACCTGGAATTTCAATAGTTATTACATCTAGACCTTGCGCACTTAAATTTAAAATCAAAGATCCTCATTTTTATGTGGACCCTAATATTTGTATAGGATGTAAAACTTGTATAAAAACTAACTGCCCTCCACTTAGAATGAAAAAATATGAGGGAATTGAAAAACTCAAATCATATATAGATAAAAACCAATGCGTAGGATGTTCTATTTGTGCTCAAGTATGTCCAGTAAATGCAATAAAAAGAAGCGAAGTAGAGCAAGGAGGTAGCCATGAAAAATAAAAACTTAATCTTAGCTGGAGTAGGTGGACAAGGGCTTGTTCTAACTACTCAAATAATATCACAAGCTGCTTTTTTATCAGGACTTGATGTCAAAACAAATGACGTAATTGGCTTATCTCAAAGAGGTGGTACTATATGGGGAAGCGTTAAGATGGGCGATAAAATCCACTCTCCAAATATCGCTCCAGGAGATGCAGATATACTCATTGCTTTTGAAAAACTAGAAGCTAAAAGATGGAAGCATATGCTAAAGCAAAATGATTCCATAGCAATTATAAATGAGTATGAAATAGCACCTACTTTAGTTCAGCAAGGAGATAAAGACTATCCTGATGATGTGCTAGAAAATATGAAGCAAAACTCTGAGGTGATATCTCTTGATGCTACGGCAACAGGAGCAAAGATGGGAAATCCAGCAATAGCAAATATATTGCTTTTAGGGATTGCTGCTAGGTATATGGATATTTCTGTTGAAACTTGGTTTAAAACATTTGAACAATATCTACCGGCTAAATTTGTCGAGCTAAATAAAAAAGCTTTTATGTATGGATATGAGCAGGAATATTTAAAATAATTGACTAAGCTATGGTATAATTTAATAAATAAAAAGCGATTGCTTAGCAGATGATTTCTGTAGTATTTACTATACGAGGAGCGTTTACTATGAAAAAGAAGATATCCTTGATACTGATAATATTAGGCCTGATTTTGATTTTGATTCCTATTGGAGGAAATATCTACAATAAAAATAAACAAGATGAGATGATAAGGGATTTTGAAGAGACCTTTCAGACTGTTTCCTCGACGGATGAGGGAGAGCCTCTAAAAGAAGGCGAGTTTGTAATTGTAGATATAAACTCAAATGACAATAGCAAAATCGATATAGGTTCTGTTATAGGTATAATTCATATTCCAGAGATAGAACTTACTCTTCCTATAATGGAAGGTACTACAGAAAAAGTTTTACTACAGGCGATTGGCCATATGAAAGAAACCCCTATGCCAGGACAAACTGGAAATGCTGCTTTTGCAGGCCATAGAAGCCATACTCTTTCTAGGTTTTTTAATAGATTGGGAGAGGTTGGGATTTTGGATGAAATTTATATTAAAACAAAAACAACTCAGCAGAAATATGAAGTATATGATGTTTTGATAGTGAAACCTAAAGATATTCACGTACTTGAGCCAGATAGAGATGAACCTACAATCACACTTATAACATGTCATCCTCTTTACTCAAATAAACAAAGGCTAATAGTAAAAGCAAAGCTAATAGAGGAAAAGCCACTATCTGAAATTGAATAGTAAAAGCGAAACAGGACTATATAGTCCTGTTTCTTCTTTGCATTATATTTGTGTATTGGGTTCCAAATACTCCTACTAATATCATAAGTGAGCCTATAACTTGATTGAATGAGAAGCTTTCTTTTAAAAAAACGGTTCCCATTATTATTGATACCACAGTTGCTAAATTTGCAAAGACGGAAGCTTTTGAAGCCTCGAGATATGTAAGGCTGTAATTTGATAAAAAAAAGGCAATTATAGATGATATTATACTCAAATATATAAGAGCGGTTAAAAATGATGGATCTGACCATGGAGTGAAGTATTGTGTTAGATTACCATTTTTTATATGTGAAATTAGGTTAATGCTATTGAATACTAAGGCTCCATATAACATCATAGAATATGTTCTTTCTGAAGATGTAAATTCTGTAGAAATTTTTCGAGAAATAATGTTGTAAACTGAAGATGAAATTACGGCACCTAAGAGAAAGATTATACCTATTGCACTAGAATTTTCATCTACTTGTTTTCCATAAGCAATATAAGCAACACCTGCTACTGATAGTAAAATAAAGAATATTTCTCGTTTTGTATTTTTTTCTCCAAGAAAAAAAGTACCCAATATAGCCACGCATACAGGAATTAGAGCAATCATAATACCCGCTTGAGAAGATGCAGAATATTTTATACCATAACTTTCGAAGATAAAGTACAAAATAGGTTGGGCAAAGCTCAGAAAAAATAGATTTTTCATATTCTTACCTTTTAAATTAATTTTTATAATTTTAAAGCTTATTAATATGCTCATAACAATAAAAGCGAGTAGGAATCTATGAGCTATAAGTTCTATAGGAGTATGGTTTGCAAGGGCTAATTTTGAAAACATAAAGCTCATACCAAATATGGTAGCCATTAATGTTGCTGCAAGTTCTGGAAGATAAGCGCGCTTTTCCAATATATAGTTCCTCCTTGAGTTTATTTATCTAATTTGCAATCTAATTTATTGCACTGATTTATAAAATCATTCATAATTTTTGCTGTTATTCCCCAAATTACATATCCATTATATTTATAAAAAAATATATTATAAATTCCGGTTTTAAAATCATAATTTTCACCTTTGTTTATAAGCTCAAAAGGAAAGTTTTTATCTGGAAGAATCGAAACATTTGAGCTATATATATCTGGACTTGTTTCGAAGAAATAAGATAAAGGGACTAAAAAAATATGGTCAACTTCATCTTCGTTTATATCAATTTTTGAAAAGTCCTTTATTATGCCAAGATATGGATGAATTATGATGTTAAAAGGAGCGACAAAAATATTCATTTTTCTTATAACTTCTATATTATCAGCATCTATTCCTAATTCCTCGCATGCTTCTCGTATGGCAGTCTGCTTAAAATCATGGTCAGACGGCTCTTTTTTTCCACCAGGAAAGGAGATTTCTCCAGGCTGAGTTGATATATTTTTTGACCTTACTTGAAAAAGTACATAAATGGTATTGTTAATATTAAGAAGAGGAATTAAGACAGCCGACTCAAGTGAACTGTCATGATCTATAATATTTGTTTCAAAGTTCTTGAAATTTTGTCTTAATTGATTGAAATAGTTATGCATTTTTAAATCTCCTTAATCATACTTAGAAAATATCTCATTTAAATTTTTGATAAGAAGTTTATTTTCTTCTGCTTTAAGTACACAAACCCTAAAATAGCTACTATCTAGTCCAGGGAAATTAGAACAATTTCTTATTATGATTTTATGAGGAAGTAAAGCTTCATATAAATCAAAGGCACTTATATTTGGAGTTTTTATTTTTGATAATATAAAATTTCCTTTGGAAGGGTAAACATGAAGATGCTTTATTTTTGAGAGTTCATCAAAAATAAAGTTTCTTTCAGCTTCTATAAGCTTAAATGTATTAGCTTGATAGTTTTTATCTAAGAACATGATTTGTCCCATCTTATCAGCAAATATATTTATGCTCCATAAATTCATATCGTTTTGAAGGTTAGTTTTTATATTTAAATCACTTGATAAAGCATAACCTAGTCTAATGCCTGGAGTAGAAAAGAATTTACTTGTACCTCTTATTACAAAGATTTTTGAAAAGTCATCAACTAATGCTCCGCTAGAATAAAATTCTTGGTCTGTAAATTCAATATAGGTTTCGTCAACTAAAATATAGGCATCTGTATTTTCAAGTATTTTTTTAATTTCTGCTGAGCTTAAAATGCTACCTGTGGGGTTGTTTGGATTGCATATAACTATTAGTTCGCATTTATTTGAATTTGCAAAATTAATTATAGCTTGGGTATCTACTTTAAATTCATGGTCTTCTGTTAAGAAAAACTCAAATATATTAGAGTTTAGCTTGTTAAGCTCTCTTTTGTATTCCGAGTAGGCAGGTGATAAAATCATAGAATTTTTAGGATTTACATATTTTATGAAACCTGAAATAAGACCTGTAGCTCCGCTACCAAGCAAAATGTTATTTTGGGAAGTGCGAGTATAGCTACTTATAGCATTTTTTAACTCTATGTATGAAGGATCAGGATAAATAGATACTATATTTGGGTTTTTAGAAATTTCATTAAGTGCTCTAGGACTAGCTCCGAATGGATTGATATTTGAACTAAAGTCCATAATTTCTTTTATATCAAAACCATAATTTGATGCAAGCTCAAATAGATTAGCACCATGCTCAACTTTTGACATGAAGTAACCTCCAGATAATTTATTTTTAAAGTGAAAATTTTGGATATATATAATATAAATCTTATTATACTTCATATTTGCAAAAATAATAGAGCTTAGGAGGATGGAAAATGAAAATTTATACTAAAACTGGAGATAAGGGTGAAACTTCTCTATATGATGGAACTAGAGTAAAGAAAAATTCAATTAGAGTAGAATCCTATGGAACTATCGATGAATTAAATTCTCACCTTGGATTTGCTAGAAATTTTATAGAGGATAAAGATGTAAGTGAGAAAATATTTAAAATTCAAAAGAAACTTTTCTTTGTAGCTGGAGAACTGGCAACTACGAATGGAGAAAATTTTAAAAATAGAATAACGCTTGAACATGTAACTGCATTGGAAGGATGGATAGATGATTATTTAAAGAAAATCGATAGGGTTGATGCTTTTATAGTTCCAGGTACATCGCATGCTTCAGCAGCTTTACATGTTGCTAGGACAGTTTGCAGAAGAGCTGAAAGAAGAATTCTTGATTTAGCTTATGAAGAAGAGATTAGTTCTGATTTAATTAAGTTTGTAAATAGGCTTTCTGACACTATTTATACTTTTGCAAGGTATTTAGAAAGTGAAATTATTCTTATGGATTTTGAAGAGATGGGAAAAGAAAAATTATAATAATGTTAAATATATTCTAATTGAAATATTGCCCCTTTAAATTAAATAATAATTTATGCTAGAATTAATTTACAAAGCTCTGCACGTGCAGAATAAAAATGCTACGTGTCAGAGCTTTTTTGTTAGAAAATGCAGAAAGAAATTTTGGAGGTTTTAATTATGAATGTTTCAAATGTAATGATTTCAAAAGAAGAAATTGAATTAAAAGTAAAAGAAATAGCTAAGAAGATTGAAAGTGATTATAAGGGTGAAGAAATATTTGTTATAGGGGTATTAAAGGGAGCGTGTGTTTTTGTTTCAGATTTAATTAGGGAAATAGATTTGCCTATTACTTTAGATTTTATGGCAGTTTCAAGCTACGGAATGTCTACTGAAAGTTCTGGAATAGTAAAAATTATAAAGGATTTAGATATGGATATAACAGGAATGAATGTTCTTATAGTGGAAGATATAATAGATACTGGGCTTACTCTTAATTATTTAAGAGAATATTTAGCTGCAAGACATGTCAAATCTTTAAAAATATGTACTTTATTGGATAAACCTCAAAGAAGAAAATCTGATGTAGTTGCTGATTATGTTGGATTTACTATAGAAGACAAGTTTATAGTTGGTTATGGAATTGATTGTAAGGAACAGTATAGAAATCTACCTTATATTGCATCAGTTGTAGATTAGAGTTAATTTAGAGTCCTTATTTATGTTATTATTAAAACTATAATTGTTACAATCAAACAATTGTTATAAAATAGAAAGAGATAGAATTGGCAATTTTATAGATTATTTTAATTTTAGTATAAAAAAATTTTATAAGTCCAGAAATGAGAAATTTATGAAGACTATAAATTATATTATTTTAGTGGTGGCTCTTATTTTTGTTTTATTATTTACGTCTATAGAGCTAGTATCTGTATTTAAGCCTCTTTATCAAGGACAGTATAAGTCAAACAAGGTATTTGAAGTGGAATATGTAAAAAATTACCCAGTTTCCAAGGTCACAGATGATATTATACTTTATTTAGCTGATATTACAGATAATATGAATGCTAGAAATTATTTTGAAAATAGAGAACATATTCATATGATAGATGTAAAATTACTTTTTGATATTGGTAAAATATTTAGATTGTTTTCTGTCGTAATTATATCATTTATAATTTCTAGATTGTCAAAAGAAGAGGATTTTGTAAAAAAATATCGAATTAATTATATAAGCATTATAGTTTTTTTTGTTGTCACGACTACGATTATAAGTGGGAATTTTAGTAAAGCCTTCGTGAAATTTCATCACATATTTTTTAATAATGATTACTGGGTTTTATATCCATCAGAAAGTATTATTATTAATTTAATGCCTGAAAGATTTTTTATGAATTTTGCCATTTATATTGCTTGTACGTTTATGCTTTTAAGTCTAGTTTTTTATTTGCTTATTTCTAAACTATACTATAATAAATATAGGCATAATCTTAAACTATAGTTTAGTAACTATGTCGTATTTGATTGGAGGAGAAATTTTGGGAGAAAATGACTTAAGTATAAAATTAAATACAATAGTAGAAATTTCACAGTTAGTTACATCTTCCAAAAGTTTTTACGGTATCAAGGATAAAGTTATAGAAAAGATGCTAAATGTTATCTCTCCTAAAAAAGCGTGTGTCAATATATTTGATAGATATGAATATAAGTATGCATATTTAGTATGTAAAGATACACTAGAATATATACCTAAGCTTTTTGAAAAAGACCAAACACCTCAAGGACCTAAGATACATATAGATATATATCCGCCTTACATAAAAGAAGCCATAGAAACTAAAAAGCCTGTTTATATCAAAAGACTGAGTGAAGATTCTAGGGCAAGGGGAGAGCTTGAAATTGCAAATAAAGAGGGTTACATAGGAAGAGCGGTTTTCCCTTTGATTTCAAGTAATGCAGTAGTTGGTTTTATGACGTGTTTTCTGGAAGAAGGAGAAGAACTTTCTGCAACAGATTTAGATTTTATAGATTCGGTGGCTCTTTTACTAGGACTTTCTATGGAAATTACTCGCTATAACGGAGATATAGATAGAATAGTAAAAAAACTAAGAGAAGCAATAGCATCCATAGCAAGAGCGACAGATGAGCTCTATAAAAATAAGGGTATAGATTCTTTTTTGACCATGATTAGTGAACAGGTGTGCAAGTTGACTGATAGCGAAGCTTCACTTATTGTAGTGGAAGATCATGATATAAGAATTAATACGATGGCAAAATTTGGAAAGATAGAAGATTTTTCTCATATTATTGAGTTTGTTTATAAAGAAGAAAATGCTCATAAAGAAGTTAAGCTTTTTACTAAGAAGAATATACCGAAACATATCCTTGAGATGGGTATAACATCTTTGATTTTTGAGCCACTAAAAAAAGAAAATCAAACTATAGGCCATATTATAGCAATTAATAGTAAAAAATATTACAATGATGATTTAAAGATATTAGCAATTTATGGGTCTCAGATTGTTCTATCTTTAATCATGTACATAAACAGTAGAAGAATATTTGATAACAAATTGATGGAAAGAGATTTGGAAATAGTTGGAAAACAACAAGAACTTATAATGAGCGATAAACACATGAGGCTTGACAATTCTGTTGCCATTGATTATTACTATAGTCCTTCGAGGCAAATAGGAGGAGATTTTTGTAAATTAGTCAGAATAGATGATAATAAAGCCATAGTATTTATAGCTGATGTAATGGGTCACGGAATCTTATCAAATTATTTTGTAGCCATGATGAAGGGTGTATTAAAAACATTGCTATCAGAAGAACTTTATCCAAGTGCTATTTTGACTAGGATGAATCAAATACTATATAATGATTTAGATGCACTTAATTTGTTTATTACTGCTAGAGTGATGTATCTAGACTTTAATAAAAATATAGCCATATCTTCAAATGCTGGGCATCTTTTTCCCTTATCTTTTTCAAGAGACAAAGATGATAAATTGATTTATACAGCTATGCAGATGGATGAGGGTTTGCCTTTGGGGGTAATTGAAGATTCAGATTATGAACAACATACATACGATATTTCAGGTGTAGAGATGATTGCTCTATATACTGATGGGATAATAGAAGCCGGAAATATTGACGAACTAGAATATGGGACTGAAGGTCTGGCTGATTTTTTAATTGAAAATTCAAATAATACAGGCGAAGAATTATGTGCCATGATTGCCGATGAAATGCATAGGTTTACAGGCACACAGTATATGGAAGATGATGTTATGTTAGTAATAGTAAAGCGTGAAGTGAAAGAGTGTGATTAGATGGAGATAATGCTTATAAATGCAAGTCCAAGAAAATCAGGGAATACAGCTTTTTTGGCTCAGGAAACTTTGAAAATTTTAAACAAATATGCAATACAAACAACTTATATAGATTTGAGGACCTTAGATTTTGAGCCGTGTATTGCTTGTGGTTATTGTGATAAAACTGGAAAATGTTTTATGAAAGATGATATGACCCCTTTGTATGAAAAAATCGATAAGTCGTGTGCTACTATTGTTTTATCACCTGTTTTTTTTGATGCAGTTCCTGCTAAACTAAAAGCTTTTGTTGATAGAACTCAATCTTTTTATGCTAGTAAATACATACTTAATGAGCCATCTATAGATAGATATAAAAAAAGAGTTGGCTTATTAGTTTCTCTTGGTGGAGCAAAACCATATGATACCCAATTTCTGGGTAATAAAGTAATAATGGAATTTTATTTCAGATGTATAAATACAAAGTTACTAAATCATATTCAAATTTCTGATATTGATAATTCTCCTGTGTGGGATAGGGAAGATTTCTTAAAACAATTCGAAAGTGAAGTTGAAGAATTAATCAGAAATATGAAAGCGGCTATGTGTTAAAAAATTATTTTACTGAGAATTCAAATATGTAGCAAAATAAAATAAATAAGATTTGATTTAGTATGACGATATACAGTATAATTAATTTGATAGGTTTATTCTAATTAATTATTATAGGAGGGCATTTGATGAAATTACCTATAGCACTATCTAATAGACATCTACATTTGAGCCAGGAGCATATAGAAATATTATTTGGAAAAGGGTATGAACTTACTCCATCTAAAGACTTATCTCAGCCAGGACAATATGCTTGTGAAGAAAAGGTTGATATAGTAGGAACAAAAGGAACGTTAAAAGGAGTTAGAGTACTTGGACCAGCTAGAAAACAAACACAAGTAGAAGTATCATTTGCAGATGCTAGAGCACTTGGAGTAAAGGCTCCTGTAAGAGATTCTGGAGATATAGATAATAGCCCAGGAGCAAAACTTGTAGGGCCAGCTGGAGAAGTTGAGTTAGAAAAAGGAATAATAGTTGCTTCTAGACATATACATATGAATATGGAAGATGCTGAAAAATTCGGCGTAAAAGATATGGATATTGTAGATGTTGAAACTGGTGGCGAAAGAGCAGTTGTATTCAAGAACGTACTTGTAAGAGCAAATCCAAGTTATGCGCTTGAAATGCACGTAGATCTAGAAGAAGGAAATGCTGCGGGAGTAGCAAATGGAGATTTAGTAGAACTTATAAAGATTGGATAATTTGGAGGCAAAATATAAATGAAAAATCTTTCTAGATATATTGATCACACACTTTTAAAGGCTGATGCAACAGAAAATGAAGTTATTAAGCTTTGTAATGAAGCCAAGGAATATGACTTTTTTTCCGTGTGTATTAATCCAGGATTTGTGGAGCTTGCAGCAAAGGAATTAAAAAATAGTAATGTTGCAGTTTGTACAGTTATAGGTTTTCCTTTAGGAGCTTCAACACCTCAAACAAAAGCATTTGAAACTAAAGATGCTATCGGAAAAGGTGCTGATGAGGTTGATATGGTGATTAATATCTCTAAATTAAAAGATAAAAAAAATGATGAAGTGCTTGAGGATATAAAAGCCGTAGTAGATGCTTCTAATAAAAAAGCTCTAGTTAAGGTAATAATAGAAACTTGTCTTTTGACAGATGAAGAAAAAGAGCTTGCATGCATTCTAGCCAAAGAAGCTGGAGCTGATTTTGTAAAGACATCTACTGGTTTTTCTACTGGTGGAGCAACAAAAGAAGATATTGCACTTATGAGAAAAACAGTTGGTCCTGACATCGGAGTAAAAGCATCTGGGGGAGTAAGAACCTATGAGGATGCAGTTACTATGATTGAAAGTGGAGCAACTAGGATAGGAGCAAGTGCTTCTATCGCTATTGTTACAGCTTCAAAATCTCAGTCTTCGGGCTATTAATTTGTTTAAAACGATTTTATCGTTTTATATATATTTTCAATTTCTTATTTATCTAAAGTACAAATACATGTATTAGGTTTTTGTGTATACATTGTACTTAAGAGTTTTTAACTAATTACTCAAATTTCAAATAACAAGGAGGAACAAATCAATGGCTAAAATTATGAAAACCATGGATGGAAACACCGCTGCTGCTTATGTATCTTATGCATTTACTGAAGTTGCGGCTATCTATCCTATTACTCCATCATCTCCAATGGCAGAACTTACTGATGAGTGGGCAGCTAATGGTCAAAAAAATATCTTTGGACAAGAGGTTAAGGTAGTTGAG
>CAZFTH010000044.1:0-10845 GCA_964521745.1 uncultured Peptostreptococcaceae bacterium | reverse complement strand
GGCCTCACTTGGATTTTATGGAGTAACAGCTGACCTAAAAGAAGAAGGCCAAGTTCTTATCCTAGATATAGGAGGAGGCTCAACAGAGTTTATCCTAGGGGATAAAACAGGAGGAATAGTTTTTAGCAAAAGTGAAAACATCGGCTCAGTAAGACTTACAGAAAAATTCATAAAATCAGACCCAGTAGATGAAATCGAGCTAGAAAACATGGATGCCTATATCAAGGCAGTAACAGAAAACACCATATCAATCCTCAAAACCTACCCTATTACAAAGCTCATAGGTATCGGGGGAACGGCTACTACTATCTCTGCTATGGTACAGCAACTAGATGTCTACGATATGGAAAAAGTCCACCAAAGCCTAGTAATGTATGAAGAGGTAGAAGCAATATTCAAAGACTTAAAATACAAAACCCTAGATGAAAAGCGAATGATAAAAGGCCTACAGCCTCAAAGAGCGGACGTAATAACAGCAGGAGTAAACATCCTAAAAAATCTAATGTCCTACCTAGAAATGAAAGACATACTTATAAGTGAATACGATAACCTAGAAGGCCTAGTATACACAAAAAACAAAAACTAGAATCAAGAGGGACGGTTCTTGGTGAATTCAAAAATCACCAAGAACCGTCCCTTTTAATTGAATATGTTTATCTTGCGTCAGAAATTGTATCTCTTAATCTACCATCGTATTCAAATTCATGAAGTACAGAAGGTCTATTTCTCATCTTGTCTTTATATACATTGATTGTAATATCGGAATTCTTAAATTGCTTAGATGCTTCAATAGCTATATCTTCTATAAAATCATCAAAATATCCAGCTTCTCTGCTAGTTTTTAAAGCTGTAAGCATAGTAGAAGTAATTTCTGTATCTGGGTACATATCGATTTCGATATCTCCTCTATATTCATCTACTTCGTAAGTGAAATATAAAGTCCCTACTCCAGAACCACCAGAATATCTATTTAAGCTTCTAGTGTCGTTTAAAGTATCTTCTAAGTTTTGTAAATCCTTGCTTGAGACAGAAGTACTGCTTGATGAGGTATTCTTTAGTTTGTCAACTTCAGCTTCCAATCTAGCTTTATCTGCCTTAAGTGTTGTGATCTCAGAATCTTTAGCTTGTAGCTGTGTATTAAGAGCTGCTAGCTGTTGCTGATATAGAGCAACCTCTCCACTAGCTGTACCACCTTTTGGACTTACTGCTAGAGATGCGGCTTGTCCACTTGCTGCTGGAGTCCACTGCACATTAGCTATTCCTAAATTTTGAAGAGTAGCTATAGGTACATAAACTCTGCTGTTTGCTATAAATGGCTTAAGAGCTGTATCAGAAATGAATTGCTCAGTTCCATTTACCACTAATTTAAAAGTATCATAATATGCATCTTGCTTGATAGGTGTAGCAGCATAAGCAATAGTTCCGGCTAACATAGTAGTAAGCATAGTACCAATTATTGCTATTTTTTTCTTTGAACTAAATAACTTCACAAAAAACTCCTCCTTTATAATTATCACTACTTGCATTATAACCTGTTTAAATTACAACACAATTACAGAATATTTACAAGCATATAGCATCAATGTCACCAAAAGATTAAAAAAATATTACAATTATATCTCGTTTTAGTACAAAAGCTAAAACCATACAGTATAATAGACGATATATAAAGAGATTGTAGTGTTGATTCTTATAGTCAATATAACTTTAATTAAACTAATGAACTTATGACGATTCTAAATCTAACAAAATAATGAAAATTAAATAAGGATGGTTACATTAGAAATAAACTAGAAAATAAATTTGGAAAAAGAAAGGGATGGGCATGATTAAAACTACACTCAAAACAGAACCGAGGAATTTGAAAAAAAGTTATAAAACTAATAGCATAAGGAAATCCATGACTTCATGGTTACTACTTTTTGCTTTTATTTTTACATCTTTACCACTAGAAGTTTTTGCAGCTGTTGATATATCAGTAGATAATTTCTTTTATAAAAAAATTGATTTAGACGGAACTACAACTGAAAGGAATATTGAGATTATTGGAAGCAACTTCACGGAGTATATTAATGGAAAAGAAACCAACGTTATAAGTGACATAGTTATAGTGACGTCAACAGGAGGATTTGATAGAGCTAAAATAGAAAGTAATGGTGGAGATATTAATATAAGTGGTAGTATGATTATTATTGAGCTACCAGAAAGCTTTCCTTCGTCAATTCTAAGTATTGAATTAAAAACAATTTATGGTAATAACATAAAATTCAATCCAGGACTTGCTACACAACCTACTGTAGAAGAATGGAAAAGTGAAAGAATACTATATGCAGGAGACCCTTTTGTTATTGAAGGAAAATATTTTGATGGAGTTGATATAGTAAATATTGCTGGTGGAGATAATATACCTGACCCGATTGAATCAACGTCTACAACAATCAAAGTTAATAGCATAAAAGATTCTGATCTTGGTGGAGAAGATTTTAAAAGTGTATCATTAATCAAAGAAAATATTATTCCAGGAGCATCTGTTACGGGTCAAGCTAATGATATATTAACGACTTTAGTAGTTGAGTATCAAAAGAAAGTAAAAGTGTTCTCTAAGTTACCAGGACTGGATAATTTAAGAGTGCTTCCTTCATTTGGGCCTAAAGAAGGAGGTAGTTTGATAACGGTAGAAGCTTTAGATTCTAGCAATCAGATTTTAAGAGATGTTTTAAAATCTAATATGGGAATATACCTTAGAGACCCAGAAGGTGATAAGAAAGATATTGCATTAACGAATATACAACTAGTAAAGGAAAATGACCGTAGCATAGCAATAAAAGGATATACGCCTAAAAACAACCCCGATATTGAATTGTATGACGATGACAATCAAACACCTAAAAAGTATCATGTAGTAATAAAGGAATTGAATAGTAGTAATTCAGAACCAACCAATAGAGAAGCTAGCAAAAATAATGCATATAATTTCGTAAATGATTTTCCGAATCCAGTAATTACAAGTCTTTCTCCGTCCTCGGGTCCAGATACGGGTAAAACTACTGTAACGATTGTGGGTAAGAATATAATTAATGTAAATACACCTGGAATATTAAAAAATAACTCTACTATTATAGCAAAAGACACTGTTTTGCATGCCGATACGGATAATACTTTAATAGTTGATTATGATATTTCAGGAAATCCAACATACAGTAATCAGAATAATATAATTACAAATATTCAAAGAAAAATTAAAACAAGAATAGTCTACCCAGCAACATTTAAAAAGACTGAAACTGGAAATCCTTTAAACCTTGAAAAAACAGATATACTGGAAGCAAATTATGGAGAAGCTCACTTTACTACTCAAGGGAAGGATGGAATTGTAACTATAACACCTTTTGTTAGTAACCCTGGAAATCAGACAGTATTTTTAGAAATAGAAACTTTAATAACTTATACTGATGAAGAAGGTGACGAAAATACTATAATTATTCCAGAAGGTACAAGATATGATTCTTTTAAGTATATAGAAAGTTCTCCAACTCCTATAATAAGCTCAATAGAACCTATTTATGGATTTTATCACAATGTTGAATCTAATATAAAACCTTTAATGCTTAGAATAAATGGCTCTAATTTTCAAGCGCTTAGAGATAGTGATAATAAAATTTTGTATCCAGAGATAAGATTTTATGATAGCAAATTAGAACAAGAACTTGATGTTGAGGTTTCGTATAATTTGAATGACATAAAAATCTTAAGAGATGGTGTGAAAATTGACGGGAAAGACATTACAATCGGAAATACTTTAATTATTTCCTTAACACCGAAAGCGAATGGCGATTTAAAACCTCAAGTTTTAACTGGTTCAGAAGTGGGTGGAGAATATTTTAAAAGAGATGTTCGGATTTCTATTAAAAATCCTGATGGTAGAGAAAAAACTACAGATACAGGTTTATTTCATTTTAGACATCCGGTAGATTCTAACAATGAGACTACTTTTAATCCTCATACTAGACAACCTAAAATTTCAGCAGTTCTAATAGATGGAGTCAAAGATAAGCAAAAAATAAGTTCGCTTAAAGAAAATTTAGTCGAAATTAGAGTGGATAGAGAATCTGGATTCTCAGAAAAGGATGCAAAATTAGTTAAAGTTACAATTGACGGTAAAGATTTGACTGACAAGGCAATAGCAACAAATGATGGAGCTACTGCAGTAATTAAAGTAAAAGTGCCCCCTATTTTTGCAGGAAAAACTAGACTTCAAGTTATAGCCAATGAAGGACTTATGGATTCCTATGATTTGATATTTGATAGTTTACAAGGTCCAGAGATAGAATCTATCAACCCTAATGTAGGAGTAGCTGGAACTTTTATGGTTATAAAAAGAGACCAAACGGGAGCCATATTTAAGCTCCCAGATATAAACGGGGATACTGAGGCTGAACGTTTGGGAAGTAGAGTGATAATTAATGGTCAGGATATAAATGATGTATTTGGAGGATATCAAAAGAATCCTGATGGTTCTGTACAGTTTATAGACAATGAAATTTTTGATCCAAATCCTGACTCTGAGCTATTGTTACCTTCTAAATATGTTTATGTAGTGGATAGAGACACAATATATCTTAAAATGCCGGAATCAATAACTAAAGGAATATATAATATTCAGATTAATAATCCAGATGGTGGAGAGAGTTCTAGAGTTGTAAATATAGAAATTAAGCCTCCGGCAGCACCTTTAAAAATAGGTGAGATAAATCCAGATAAAGATGGTAAGGATGGAGGAATAATAGCTACCATAAAAGCAGGAGAGGGCACTAACTTTAATGGAGGGATAGATGTTTATATAGGTTCTCAAAAAGCTGAAATTATAGGATATAATTTAACTTTTACAGAAGTATATATAAAAGTTCCACCACTAAAAGATTTTACATTTCCTAGTAATCCTGACTCTGAAATAACATCGTTTTCTCTTCCTGTAACCATACAACGTACTACTACTGGAGCATCTGATACAAAAATTGATGGGTTTACTTATACTAACCAGGGAACTAGTAGGAACACTTTAGTTATATATAAAGATGGAATGAAAGCTACTGATCCAAAAGCCAATAACGTTAAATCAGGAGACTATATTTGGATAGAAAGTTCTAAGGCTGTATTTAAAGGAGTCTTGAACGAACAAGGAGAAGTAGATAAAGAAAAAAATCCAAGAGTATTGATTGGAAATGAAGTGTTAGAAATAGATAGCTATGTTATAGAAAATAAATTTCAAGA
Organism: uncultured Peptostreptococcaceae bacterium; assembly: GCA_964521745.1. Classification (GTDB taxonomy): domain Bacteria; phylum Bacillota; class Clostridia; order Peptostreptococcales; family Filifactoraceae; genus Acetoanaerobium. Next base: position 5,574 of record CAZFTH010000044.1, on the reverse strand, counting down.
TATAGTTGAATTTAAAAAAATCAAAGTAAAAGTTCCACCTAAGCCACTTACTGCAAATGATGATGGTTCAGTTGATATAATGGTTTTAAACTATGATGGTTCGAAAGAAACTAAAGAAAAAGGCATTATTTATTTAACAAACGAACCTAAAATAGATGAAGATAAATCTGTACTACAAGCAAGAAGGACTGGAGAATTAGTAGAAGTTTTTGCTGAAAACATAGTTAATGATAATCTTATAGCGGCATTTGGAGATAGAATTTACACAGAAGAACTTCAATCTACTTCAACCCAGATAGAAACCAATAAAAAAAATGAGCTTGAAACGGTTGTAGTTAAATTTAATCCCAACAACGAAAAAAATATAGAAGTATACTATAAAAAAACAAATGGGGAACTATTGTTGATGGAGGATTTGACTATATTAAATCTGAATACGGGAGTAGAAACTAATACCTCTGGCATGTTGGATATTGGAGATAAAGCTGGGAATACAGTTGTAGTAGGCATCAATTGGAAAAATCCAATATATCATGAATCTACTGAGGCTGCATCAAATCCTGAATTATTAAAATCTTACAATAAAGAATATATGTATATTAAAACAATTCAAGAAAATTCTAATAATTATTTTGAAGTTAGGAGAGGATTGGGTAAAGTAGATAGGTACAAAGATTTGGGAGCCGATAATTCTGTTATAAGTATTCAAACACCATATTTCGACGATTCTAGACCTACCAAGAGCACTATAACTTTAATAAACTCTGATGGCTCATCAGCAACAGCTCCATTTGAATTCCACGGTGGACTAGATGCGCCAGTGATTACTGATTTAGAAGGCAGCAAAGACAGAAATGTAATGATAGATGGAGCTCAGCAAAAAGTAAAGGTTAAAACCCAAGACTATACAGTAGACGGAACGCTGAAAGTATTAGGAAAGAATTTTAAAGATGTTCAGTCTGTAAAAATAGGAACTAAGGAAGTGAAAGTAGAGTCAGTTTCTCAAGACTACACTTATATGATAGTATCGGTTCCTAAAGGTACTCCAGAAGAAGTAGGACAGCCTCTTCAAGTAACGGTTGTAACTAAAGAAGGAAATGCCTTTTCATCTAGAACTGAGCCGCCTGTATACTTCATGTATATAGCAGCAGACTCTAAACCCATAATAGAAACTATAACTCCAGTTCAGGGACCTCGTACAGGAGGAACTCTGGTAAGCATAACTGGAAAAGGATTTAGAGAAAAAGACGAGTTTGGAAAAGTAGATAGGATTACTGTAACAGTAAACGGATCTGCACCAGCTGGATTAAAAAGCACTGTTAAAAACGAGCAAGGCGAAATTGTGGAGTTAAAAGTAATAATGCCACCATCTGTAACTGGAAAAGCAAAGCTACAAGTCATAAACGCAGATGGAGGAACATCAGAACCAAAAGACTTCACCTATATATCACAACCAGAGATTTCCCAAACAGAAGGCTCGATTTTCTTCAATGATACAGAGTCAGAAGTGAAATTGTTTGGAGTGGATTTCCAATCTGGAGCAAAAGTTGTAATAGGAGCTGAACAAACTCTAGGTAAAAAACCTACAGATGCAAAAATTTCTGGTATGGTGGGGGTAACGCCAGAAGGGATAAATCAAGAAGGGTATCTTGTAGGTGGAGTAGAAGCAACAGGAGTGAAGGTTACGGGAACTAACCAAATAACTTTTAAAATGCCAGAGGGAATTGAATCTTTGGACAATGTAGATATTATAATAGTAAACCCTGATACTGGTATGTCTAAACCTAAACCAGGCAACATCAAGCCACCAGTACCAGACGTCCCAAATATCGAGGCTATACCAGGCTTTGAAAGAACCATGATACTAAGATGGACAGTAGATAAAGACGTACTAAACGCAGCAGAAAAATTTGAAATCTACGTAAGAGAGCGTAGAAGCGGAGACTATACCTTCGTAGGAGATACAAAGCAAGACACAACTGATCAGTCCTACGTAATCAAAGGCCTAAAATACGACACAACCTACGATATACTAGTTAGAGTGCTAAATAAATACGGTGAAGCAGAAGATTTTGGAAGTGTGAGAGAAACTACCTTGAAACAAAATCAAGACTACAAAGAAAAAGAAAAGGTAGAAGCAGTGGACAAAGCAGTTACTCAGATAGAAACTCAAGGCAAGCAGGAAGTAATAGGAGATACCTTGTATTACACAGTAGGAACTAGAGAGTCTACTATCAATCTTTCAAACACTACTGCAAAAAATAAAACAAAATACGTTCAGATTCCTGTAAGAGATATAAAAGTAGGAAACAAAACTATAACAATAACAGACAAAGATCTGAGCCTGACAGTAAGCTACAGCTCACTTAATACACCAGAGCTTAGAAATGCACCAGATGATGCGGTATTTAGATTTAAGATATCAGCGGCAGAAAAACAAGTGGAAGAAAGCCTGACTAGAGCTATACCTAGGGCCTATAAAAAAGCCTCTAACGTATATGGAATCTATTTTGAGCTGGCACAGCCAAAACTAGTAACACCTATAGCTATGCTATCAGGAAGCGCCACTATAAACATAAACGCCCCAGCATATCCTAAATATCACGCAGTATATATAGAAAGTGCAGATACATTCTCAATACTGCAGTCAAACATCATCACGCAAGGAGGTAACTAACAGTTACAAATAAGTTATTAATTATATACTACATTATTATGTGGATATAATATGTTTTAACTTAGAAAATTGTTGACAACCTCCCATGTTCGTAAAGAGCATGGAGCGATAGCCAAACATTAAACAGGCTATCCAAAATCCCTTGAATTGCTGGAAACCCCTAAAGCTAATCAAACTACAACATAATATCCTAACTGGATATAGGTGTGAATGTGGCGAAAGTAGAAAAAATTGATTAGATGGAATATGGTTAAATCCTAAGTTCTAAAGTAATGGGCAATCAGCAGCTAAGACCGTAAGGTAAAGTTCAACGACTATCTCGTAATGAGAGTACACTCAAGTGGGTGGAAGTGGGGGACACCGAGTAGGTGATGATATAGTCTACGCTCATATGAAAGTATGAGAAGTTCATAAGTTAAATAAAACTTTGAGAACTGCATAGAAGTAACGACTCTATGTGAATATGCATAAAACTTATAATTTGTTATAAACATATACAAGTAATCTTTTTTTGCCTTCATTTAATAGAAACAAGTAGATTGGTAATGATTTTAATAATAACCTTTTCTTAGATATAGTATAATGAGAATAAATTATATTTAAGAGGAGGTGAGATAATGATAAAATCAATTAAAATCAGACTAATACCAACTCAAGAACAAGAGGAATTAATGTTAAAATCAGTAGGAGTTGCCAGATTTACATATAACTGGGGACTGTCTAAATGGGAAGAAATGTATAAAAAAGGACTAAAACCTTCAAAAGCAAAAATTAAAAAAGAATTTAATAACTCTGTAAAAAAAGCAGATGAATTTAAATGGCTTTATGAAGTAAGTGGTCAAATAACATCTCAAGCATTTGCTGATTTAGAAGTTGCTTATAAAAACTTTTTTAACAAAATTTCTGAAAAACCTAAATTTAAAACTAAGAAAAAATCAAAAAAATCCTTTTATGTTAGATATGATGCAATTAAATTTAAAAACAACAAAGTTAACATTGAAAAAATAGGAAAGGTTAAGTATTCATCAAACTATAAAATTCCCCAATTAGATAAATACTTTAATCCTAGATGTTGTTTTGATGGAAAGTACTGGTATCTTACAATTGGATTTGAGCATGGCGAGAGCAAAGCCAGGGTTAATAATGATTTGAGCATTGGTATAGATTTAGGGATTAAAGAGTTGGCTTATGTAAACTGTCTAGAGAAACCAATTAAAAACATTAATAAATCAATGAAGGTTAGAAAATTAAAGAAGAAACTTAAAAGAATGCAAAGACAAGTATCAAGAAAGTATGAGATGAATAAAAGTTCAAATAAATTTGTAAAAACTAATAATATTATTAAATTAGAAAAGCAAATTAAGCTTATTCATCGAAAACTAGCACATATTAGAACTAACCATATTCATCAGGCTACAAGTATGATAGTCAATTTGAATCCATATAGGGTTGTTTTGGAAGATTTGAATGTGAGTGGAATGATGAAAAATAGACATTTATCAAAAGCGATATCTGAACAAAAGCTATCCGATTTCATAAGACAGATGAAATATAAATGCGAGTTTAAAGGAATTGAATTTGTTCAGGCAAATAGATTTTATCCTTCGAGTAAAATCTGTTCTTGTTGTGGAAGTATTAAGAAGGACTTAAAGCTTAAAGATAGGATTTATAAATGTGATAAATGTAGTCTGGTTATAGATAGAGATAAAAATGCTAGTATAAATCTTGGTAAATATAAATCCGCATAATATCACCTAAAAAAGATAGTGTGGATATGTAGGGTGCGTTGTACCCGAATTTAAGCCCTTGGAGTGTTATACCAAACGAAAGTAGCTTAGGCAAAATCGGACACGATGAATAGGGAAGATTATTGGAAACGGTAATTAAATGTAAAACTTGTCTAAGTATCAAATATATTTATATGTTTATAACTTTTTTATAAGTTTTATGCAACGGAAACTATGTACTTCTTACAAATAAATAGAATAATTAAATCATACAATACTAAAAATAATCAATTTGCTAAAAAATTAAATAAAGAAAAGACCCGTCTTCTGGGTCTTTTCCTAAGCATAATCATGATACTTTCATCAGCAGTTACCTCATGGGCAGCCTATGATGATGTATCTCCATATCCAGTATATAGAGGACTTATTAACCCTCAGGAAAATATGCTAAAAATGACAGTTACAGATGCAGCAGGAAGCACACTTCCTTACTTTGCACTAGGTACTGAAGTTATGTCGGTGACCAATACTAGATTTAATCCATTTGCTCCTATGACAGAGATGGACGCTCTAGCAGCAGTAGTGAATGCTTCAGGAATGAGTGAACAGATAGAGCCAAATCCTACAAACTGGAGAACAGGCTATATCGATATGGCTACTCAGATGGGTATCATAACAGATGTAGATTTGGCTGAGTATAGCAATACACCAGACACCCCATTTACTAAACTAGTTACAGCTGAAAAATTTAATAAATGGCTCAGTACGGGTCTTCAAAAAGAAACTAAATACAAGCTTTCACCAAATGCTACTGTTAGAAGAATAGATGCGGCTGAGCTATTTCATAACAATCAGGAGCTAGTAGCTCCTGCCAAAGGCTTCACCTTGCTAAAAGGTGAAATAGTAGACCAAAAAACTATAACAGAAGATGGAGTAAACAAAATAGCGACCTCAGTAAAGCAAGATACTGGAGGCTATATAACCATCCTAAGTAATCAAGATATCCCAGTAGTAAAAAATGGGCAGATATCTCTAAACATGACAAACCTTTCAAAAGGAGAGGTAGCGTCTTTTTACTACAAAAATAACCAAGTTCAATTTGCAATATCAGAAGTGACTACAGCTCAGACCGTAAATGGAACCTTTCAAAGTCTAAATGGAGATACCTTG